>DASZJD010000075.1 GCA_035948415.1 Acidimicrobiia bacterium
GTCGCCGCGGCCTATCCCGCCATCTCACACACGTTCATCCAGCGAGAGGTGCGGGCGCTGCGGGCCTTGGGCACCACCGTGGATGTCTTCTCGATTCACCGAGCACGAAACACCGAGCTGCTCTCAGCGGCAGACCGGGAAGAAGCAGCCTCGACGTCCTCGATCCTCCCGGTTCCGCTGAGCGACCTCCTCCGGGCGCACGGCCGCGCGTTCCTCCGGTTCCCGCGCGCCTATCTCGCGACGCTCCGCTACGCCATCTCGCAGGCCCCGCGTGGCGCCCGGGCTCGGCTCTGGCAGGTCTTCTACTTCGGGGAGGCCATGGTGCTGTGGGACCGGTGCCGAGCCCGAAACCTCCGACACCTCCACGCGCACATGGCCAACGTCGCCACCGATGTGGCGTGGCTCGCGGCGCGCTTCGGCGCCAGAACCGACAAGCGGCGTCCCTGGCACTGGAGCTTCACCATGCACGGCTGCCACGAGTTCTGGGAAGTCGACCGGTTCAACCTGAGACGCAAGGTGGCGGCAGCCGACCTCGTGATTTGCATCAGCGACTTCACCCGCGCCCAGCTCATGGCCCACAGCGAGCCGCAGCACTGGTCCAAGCTGCACGTGGTGCACTGTGGCGTCGAGCTCGACCGCTACCGACCTCGCCCGTCAGGCTCGCCGACGGGCGCTCCCGCCCAGATCCTCGCGGTGGGGCGACTCTCGGAGGAGAAGGGCCACCTGCTGCTCCTCGCCGCCGTCGCCGAGCTGCGGCGACGTGGCCTGTCCGCTCGTCTCTGCCTCGTCGGTGATGGTCCGCTCCGCGGTGAGCTGGAGCGCGAAGCCCGGAGGCTCGGCATCGAAGACATCGTGACCTTCACCGGCGCGGTGGGCCAAGACGAGATGCCCGAGATGTTCGGCGGTGCTGACATCTTCTGTCAGACCAGCTTCGCCGAGGGGATACCAGTCGTCCTCATGGAGGCGATGGCGGCGGGGCTGCCGGTCGTCAGCACGCTGGTCGGCGGAATACCGGAACTCGTTGTGCACGAGCGCGCGGGACTGCTCGTGCCCGCCGGCCGGGCCGATCTCATGGCCGACGCCCTCGCCCGGCTGGTCGCCTCCGGCGACCTGCGGGTCCGCATGGGCCGCGAGGGGCGGGCCATCGTCGAGCAGCAGTTCGAAGTGACGGCCTGCGCCGAGCGCGTCGCCGACCGCTTCGCGCTCGTGGGCACACCATGAAGCCGTTCGGTGCCGACCGTCGCGACGGTCACCCGGCAATGGACCGGAGCGGAGCCGCGCGCGTCCCGCCCGGCGCGGAATGCCCGGCTGGATGGGCTAATTTCTTGGCCATGTCGCCGAACTCGGTCGTGGCCCCGACGCGCGCAAGGAAGTGGTGACGATGGACCAGCGGCGTGGGGAAGACGAGCTCAGCGTGCGGCAGTTGCTCACTCCCGAAGAGAAGCGTGAGGCGGTCAACCTGATCGAGTCTGGTCGTTCGCTCACCGCGGTGTCCCAAAAGTTTGACGTGCCCGAGAGCGTCCTCCGTGGGTTGGCTCGGGAGACGCGCAACCGCAGCCGACGAGGCGATGGCGCGAGGGCCGAGGTCGAGCTGACCGAGGACGGACCCGTCGAGACGGCCCCGCCGGCGCGACGTCAACCCGAGCGGATCGTGTTCGTTCCCCAGCGCGCGGCCGCCAACTTTGCTCGGCGGGTGTCGGTCGCCCTGGTCGAGCGAGGACGACGCCCGTACGTCTCACCGGGCCGCTCCGCGCTCAACCACTGGCGCCTGGTCGCCGCCGTCGTCGCGGCCGCGGTCCTCGCCGCCCTGACCCTCGGTGTCGTCCGGAAGCCCGCGTACACGGCCGACGCGAAGCTGGTGGTCGGCAAGACGGTCCAGTTGAACAACCTGGCGGCCATCCCCGGTCTCGCCGCCGCCGGCCAACAGATCGCCTCGGACTACAGCCGCCTCATCTCGACCGCGATCGTGACGCGCGAGGTCGCCAAGAGGTTCCACGGGTCGCTGGGCGGCAGCCTGTCGGCCTCGCCGATCCCCCAGTCGCCCGTCATCGACGTGCAGGCGAAGGCCCAGTCGAGCGCGCACGCCGTCGCGCTCGCCAACGCGGGTTCCGCGGCCCTGGTTGACGCCGTCAACCAGCTCAATGAGCAGCAGTCGAAGACGACGGCCAACCTCCTGCAGGAGTACGAGCAGATCGACTCGGTCCTGCTGAACGACAGTCGCACCCTTGCGTCGTTGCAGGCGCAACAGACAGCCAGTCCGACCGACACCCGCATCGCCCAAGAAGTGGTCAACGCGCAGACCGTCGTCGACAGCGACAAGGTTCAGCTGAACGCGATCGCGAGCGCCTACGCCGACACCTTCTCGCCGAGCAAGCTGAACGAGCAGCTCGTGCAGCCGGTCGGGCCGGCGGGGGCGACCGGGAACGACCGCACGACCTTCCTCGAGATCGCGGTGATCGCGGCTCTCGTCGGGGGGTCCGTCATCGCGTGTGGGGCCGCGGTGTTCGTGGACCTGCGCCGGCGCAACCGAGCGTGACCGACCCGTGCTGACCACCGGCTGCGCCCACGCGCCCGCCCGTCTCCACGAGCGGGCTCCGAGATCAGTCCCGGCCCGGGCCGGCTGAGTCGGCCGTCGGCACCGTTGTCCCTGTCCGAGCCGCCGGACGTCGAGCGCACCCCCCTCCCGACGGTGCTGCTCAGCCTCAGCATCGTCGCCGAGGTCTTCTCGGGGAACTGGAAGTACATCCACGTGCCGCTCGGCGGCGACCGAATCCTGTTCGGTCTCGGCGTGGTGTGCCTGGTCCTGGGCGGCACCGCGGCCGTGGCGAAACGCAAGCTCCGTCCCCGGCCGATCCACGGGCTGCTCCTCGTCACGGCCGTCTACGCCCTCGGGTCTGCGATTGCCGCGCACACGATCACCCACTCGACCGGGCAGTTCGCCCTGCTCGATCGGCTGGGCTTCATCCCCTTCCTCATGTTCTGCCTGGCCCCCCTCGTGTTCGGGCAGGCCAAGCAGCGGAACTACCTCCTCGCCGCGCTCGTCGTCATCGGGGGCTACCTCGGCATAACCGCGCTCCTCGAGGGCGTCGGACTCGCCAACCTCACCCTCCCCACGTACATCCGAAATCCGAACCTCGGCATTCACTTCGGCCGGGCTCGAGGACCGTTCCTCGAGAGCGCGGCCGATGGCTTGTCGATGTACATGTGCGCCGTCGCCGCCGCCGTGGGGCTGAAGGTCTGGTCCTCGCGAGGCGCCCGCTGGGCGTGCGGCGCGGTCATCCTGCTCTGCGGACTCGGCATCGTGTTCACGCTCACGCGGGCGGTGTGGATCGCGGCCGTCGTGGGGACGCTGGTCGCGCTCCTCATCTCGCCGCGGACCCGCAGCCTCATCGCGCCGGCCGTGATCCTCGGAGCGCTCGCCCTCCTCGCCGTGCTGTTCCTCGTGCCCGGGCTCAGCACGAAGGTGCAGGGCCGGACCCAAGACCAGCAGCCGGTCTGGGATCGCTACAACACGAACGCCGCCGCGATCCGAATGGTCGAAGCGAAGCCCGTGTTCGGCTTCGGGTGGCAGACGTTCGTCACCAAGGGTTTGCCCTACATCCGGCAGTCGAGCAGCTATCCGCTCACGGGCGTCGGCATCGAGGTGCACAACGTCTTCCTCTCGCACGCCGCCGAGCTCGGCCTCACCGGATCCGCCCTCTGGACGCTCGCCTTGCTCAGCGCCGTCGGCGGCGCCATCCTGCGCAGAGGCCCGCCCGAGCTCGCTCCCTGGCGCGTCGGCCTCGTCGCCATCTTCGTCGCCTTCCTCGTCGTCGCCAACCTCGGTCCGCTCAGCTATCCGTTCCCCAACGTCCTGCTCTGGACGTGGGCCGGCCTCGCCGGCGCCAACCACTTCCTCGTCCCGCGGGGGGCGGAGGAAGAGCCCGAGGGTGACGCACGCGACGAGGCCGACGTCACGTCGGTCGAGCCCCGCCGCCAGGCGATCGCCTGGTCCCTGTCCTGATCCGGGGACCCGCCACGAATCCCGTCGCGCGGGGTCCGGCTCGCGGCTGGTGCCGGACCGACCGGTGGTGCGGAGCGGCCGGCGGCCTCAGACCACGACCCGGGCGGGTTGGTAGCGGATCGCCGGGCTGCTGACGGTCCCGCTGCGTCCCGCCGGTGATCCCGGCTGGACCGTCGTCACGCGTCGACCAGGCGCCCCCGGCGGTAGTCGTCGTAGGCGGACAGGTCGAGCAGTCCGTGACCGGAGAAGTTGAAGAGGAGGACGCGCTCCTCGTCGGCGTCCCGGGCCGCGAGAGCCTCGTCGAGCACGGCCCGAATCACGTGGCCGGTCTCGGGTGCGGGGAGCTTGCCCTCGGTGTTGGCGAACTGCACCGCGGCCTCGAACGTGGCGCGCTGGGGGTAGGCGACCGCCTCGATCCGCCCGGCTCGGACCAGGTTCGAGATGATCGGCGCGTCGCCGTGGTACCGGAGGCCGCCGGCGTGGATCGGGGGCGGGACGAAGTCGTGGCCGAGCGTGTACATCGGCAGCAGGGGCGTCAGACCGGCGCTGTCACCGAAGTCGTAGTCGAAGCGGCCTTCCGTGAGCGTCGGGCAGGAGGACGGCTCGGCGGCCACGATGCGCACGCGCTCGTCGGGCACGAACGGGAGCGCGATCCCACCGAGGTTCGAGCCGCCCCCGCAGCAGCCGAGCACGACGTCGGGGCCGGTCTCGCCGGCTCGGTCCAGCTGCTCCTTGGCCTCGAGCCCGATGACGGTCTGGTGGAGCAGGACGTGGTTCAGCACCGACCCCAGCGAGTAGTGGCTGTCGTCCCGGCCGGCGGCGTCCCGGACCGCGTCCGTGATCGCCAGGCCGAGCGAGCCCGGGTGCTCGGGCTGGTCGACGGGCGAGGGGATCACCTCGCTCCCCCAGGTCTCCATGAGCACCGTGCGGTAGGGCTTCTGCTCGTAGGAGGCCCGCACCATGTACACGGTGCAGTCGAGCCCGAACTGGGTGCACGCGAAGGCGAGCGCGGTGCCCCACTGGCCGGCGCCGGTCTCGGTGGTGAGCCGCGTGACACCCTCGGCCTGGTTGTAGAAGGCCTGCGGAACGGCCGTGTTCGGCTTGTGCGACCCCGCCGGAGACCCGGACTCGTCCTTGAAGTAGATGCGAGCCGGGGTGCCGAGCGCCCGCTCGAGGCGCTCGGCCCGGACGAGCGGCGTCGGCCGCCACAGCGAGAGGATGTCGAGGACCGGCCCCGGGATGTCGATCCAGGGGTCGCTCGACACCTCCTGGGCGATGAGGCCCATCGGGAACAGCGGGGCCAGGTCATCGGGTCCGACCGGCGCTCGGGTCGCCGGGTGCAGCGGCGGGTCGAGCGGGGTCGGCAAGACCGGCAGCACGTTGAACCAGGCCGTCGGCATCTCGTGCGGCTCGAGCGTGACGCGCCGGGTGGTCAGTGGGCCCTCCGGGGCAGGGCGGCGAGCGCCGCGACGAACGGGGACGGGTCCGGGGACCGAGCCAGCGCCTCGCCCACGAGGACGGCGTCGAAGCCGACATTGGCCATGCGCGCCGCGTCGTCCACGGTCCGGATGGCGCTCTCAGCGACCGCGACGACCGCGGGCGGGACCCGCGCCGCCAGCCGCTCCGCCACGCCGAGGTCCTCGTCGAAGGTGCCGAGGTCACGCGCGTTCACGCCCACGATCCGGGCGTCTACGCCGAGGGCGACGTCGAGCTCGGCCTCGTCGTGGGTCTCGACGAGCGCGGCGAGGCCCAGCTCGCCGGCCAGCTCGTGGAGGTCGCGGAGCCGCCCGCGGTCGGGGACGGCGGCGACGATGAGCAGCACGGCGTCGGCGCCGATGGCCCGCGTCTCGTAGAGCTGGTCCTCGTCGATGACGAAGTCCTTGCGCAGCGCCGGCGTGTCCGGGGCGGCGGCGCGGGCCCGGCGCAGGTCGTCGACGCTGCCGCCGAAGAACAGCTGGTCGGTCAGCACCGAGAGGGCCGCCGCCCCCGCGCACGCGTACATGGCGGCGACCGCGGACGGGTCGAGGTCCGGCGCGAGGTCCCCCTTCGACGGGGACCGTCGCTTCAGCTCGGCGATGACGGCCAGGGTGTCGTCACGTCGTAGGGCGCCGGTGAAGTCGCGTGGCGGCGGCGCCGCGAGCGCGGCGGCGTAGATCGCGTCGCGCGTCGGTGGTTGGTGGAGCAGGGTCACCTCGTCGCGCTTGGCCGCCAGGATCTCGTCGAGCACGCCCATTGCAGCCCGAGTGTGCCAGGATCCCCGCCGTGACGGCCACGAACTTCCCGGAGGGCTTCCTGTGGGGCACGGCGACCGCCGCGCACCAGGTGGAGGGCGGCAACTGGAACAACGACTGGTGGGCCTGGGAGCACGCCGAGTCCACACCGTGCGAGGAGCCGTCCGGTGACGCGTGCGACCATCTCTGGCGTTACCCGGCGGACATCCAGCTGCTCGCCGAGCTGGGGTTCGGCGCCTACCGGTTCTCGCTCGAGTGGTCCCGGATCGAGCCCGAGTACGGGGAGTTCTCGACCGCCAACCTCGACCACTACCGACGGATGATCGCGGCCTGCCGCGATCTCGACGTCCTGCCGGTCGTCACGTTCCACCACTTCACGACGCCGCGCTGGGTGGTCGCCGAGGGCGGCTGGGAGAACCCCGCGACCGCCGACCGGTTCGCGTCGTTCTGCGAGCGGGCCGTCGGCCACTTCGGTGAGGAGCTCGGCCTGGCCTGCACCCTGAACGAGCCGAACATCGTGTCTCTGATGGGCTGGCTCATGGGCATGTTCCCCCCCGGCCGCACGGACGCCTTCGACGCCTACCTGCGCGTGACCGACCACCTGCAGGCCGCGCACCGCAAGGCCTACGACGCGCTGAAGGCCGGCCCGGGCGACTTCCCGGTGGGGCTCACGCTGTCGATGGCCGACTGGGCCGCCGAGCCGGGCGCGGAGGACCTCATCGCGACGTACCGCGCCGCCCACGAGGACACCTACCTCGAGGCCGCTCGCGGCGACGACTTCGTCGGCGTCCAGGCCTACAGCCGCACCCGCGTGGGACCGGAGGGGGTCGTGGGCCCGGAGCCCGGGGTCGAGCGGCTCCCGATGGGCTACGAGTACTGGCCGCAGGCGGCCGAGGGCGCGATCCGCCACGCGGTCGAGGTGGCGCGCACGCCCGTCTACGTCACCGAGAACGGGATCGGCACCGACGACGACGAGCTGCGCATCCGGTACGTGCGGGACTCGCTGGCCGGCGTGGCCCGCACGATCGAGGACGGGCTCGACGTGCGGGGCTTCTTCTACTGGTCCCTGCTCGACAACTTCGAGTGGACCTTCGGCTACCGGATGCGGTTCGGCCTGGTCGCGGTCGACCGGGCCACGCAGGCCCGCGTCGTGAAGCCGAGCGGTCGCTGGCTCGCCGACGTGGTCCGCGCCAACCGCATCGACTGATCACCGTCCCGTAACCGTCCCCTGACGGGGACGGTCGACGCTCACGGGGAGCACGGCGGCCAGAATGGGCAGCGTGGAGAAGGGAACGATCGTCGTCGTCGACGACGAGGACAACATCGCCGACCTGGTGGGCCTCTACCTGGAGCGGGAGGGCTTCCGGGTGCTGAAGGCCGCCACCGGCGACGCCGGGCTGGCGGCGTTCCGCGACCATCGGCCCCGCCTCGTGGTGCTCGACGTGGGCCTGCCCGACGTGGACGGGCTCGAGGTCTGCAAGCGGATCCGCCAGACGTCCCGGGTGCCGATCATCTTCCTGACCGCCCGCGACGGCGAGGTCGACCGCGTCCTCGGGCTCGAGCTCGGCGCCGACGACTACCTCACGAAGCCGTTCTCGCCCGCCGAGCTCGTCGCCCGGGTCAAGGCGGTCCTGCGCCGCACCGACGGCGCACCCGCCCCCGAGGTCGTCCAGGCGGGCCGGGTGGCGATCGACGGCGGCCGCCGCGAGGTGCGCGTCGACGACCAGCCGGTGGAGCTCACCACGAAGGAGTTCGACCTCTTGAAGTTCCTCGCCGAGCGGCCCGGGCTCGCCCTGTCCCGCCAGCAGATCCTCGACGGCGTCTGGGGCTACGACTGGTTCGGTGACGCACGCACCGTCGACGTCCACATCGCGCAGGTGCGCAAGAAGCTCGGCGACGCCGTGACCATCGACACCGTGCGCGGCGTCGGGTACCGCCTCGAGTCCTCCCGCGCCGCTGGTCGATGAGGCTCGCCGCCGGCCCGGGCGAGCGGCCGCGGCGGCGCCTCCGCACCCGGCTGCTGCTCGCGATGGTGGCGGTGGCGTTCGGGGTGCTCGTGCTCGCGGTGGTCGGCGCCGGCGCCATCGCCCGCTCGACGGCATCGGACGCCGCGGTGAAGAGCCTGAAGCGCGAGGCCCCGACGGTGGCGAGCGAGATCGACCAGCTCGGCCGCCAGTTCCGCCGCACCCCGCGCAACACCGCCGCCAACCGGGTCTGCGAGGGAATCGCCGGGGTCCTGCGCGTCTCGGGCACCAGCGTCGTCGTCGTGACCGCCAACGGGACCCTCGAGGAGGGCGTGGCCCCGCTGCTCGGCAGCTCGTGCGCCAACCGCGCCAACGTGCAGCTCCCGCGCGACCTGCACCCGAGCGACCTCAACGTCGACCTGCTCCTCGTCGGCCAGCAGCAGTCGGGCGTCGTGGGCGGGACGGCCTTCGTCGCCGACCCGCTGCCCCCGGTCGGGACGATCACGCCCGTCGTGGTGCTCACCCAGGGCGTGCAGACCCAGCCCCTCGGACGCGCCGGCGGCTACTTCCTCCTCACCGGCGCCGTGGCGCTCATCGCAGCCGGCCTGGTCTCGGCCTACCTGGCCCGGCGGCTGACGAAGCCGATCGCGGCCATGCGCGACACCGCGCAGCGGATCGCCGGCGGCGACCTCTCGGCTCGTGTCGGCGTGCACGAGGGCCCGGACGACGAGCTCCAGAGCCTGGCCCGGAGCCTCGACGCCATGGCGACCGAGCTCGAGACGGCGCGGGGGCACGAGCGGGCCTTCCTGCTGTCGGTGTCCCACGACCTGCGGACGCCGCTCACGTCGATCCGCGGCTACGCCGAGGCGATCAAGGACGGCATGGTCGAGGACCCGGTCGAGCGCGCCCGCGCCGGGTCCATCATCGCCGCCGAGGCGCGGCGGCTCGAGCGGCTCGTCGCCGACCTGCTCGACCTGGCCCGCCTCGACGCCCATCAGTTCTCGCTGAACCCCCGCCCGGTCGACGCCCGCGGCGTCGTCGACGACGCCGTGGCCGGGTTCGTCCCCTCGGCGCGGGACTGGGGCCTGCGCCTCGAGGTCGTCCGGGGCACGCCCGCCCCCGCCGACCTGGACCCGGAGCGACTGGCGCAGATCACCGCCAACCTGGTCGAGAACGCCCTGAAGTACGCGCGCAGCGCCGTGCGCGTCGATCTCGACCGTCGCGACGGGCGGGTGGAGCTGCACGTCGACGACGACGGCCCGGGCATCCCGACCGCCGACCGTGACCGCGTCTTCGAGCGCCTCTACACGGCGCGAGAGACCCCCGGCCGCAAGGTCGGGACCGGGATCGGCCTCGCCATCGTGCACGAGCTGGCCGGCGCGATGGGCGGCGCGGCGCGGTGCGAGCCGCTCGACGGGGGCGGGACCCGCTTCACGGTGACGATCCCGGCCTGAACGTCCGCCGCGCCGGGTCAGGTGCGGGCGTCGACGCGGGCGAAGAGCCCGCGGGCCTCAAAGAGGCGCACGACCTGCTCCCCGAGCCGGCGCAGCATCCGGTGGTACCCCTCGGCCGCCTGGGCGCCGTCGTGGCGTTGCACGGCTCGGGCGATGGCGGCGAGCCCGCGGCGCTCGACGGCGACCGCGTCGGGCACGAGGGCGAAGAAGTCGCCGGGGACGAGGCCCGGCATCGCCTGCAGGACGACCCGGATCCGCGGCGACGCGGCCGCGTCGACGATGGCGGCGTGGAAGGCGACCGCCTGGCGCCCGAGGGCGCGGGTGTCGTCGGTGGCCGCGAACTGCCGGGCCAGCTCGGCGAGGCGGTCCCCGAGCCCGTCCGCGCCGCGGTCGAGCGCACGCGTGGCCGCGAACCCGTAGACGAGGCCGAAGAGCTCGTAGTGGTCCCGGACGGCCTGGGCGTCGAGCGCGCTCACGAACGCGCCCCGGTGCAGCTCGATCGTGACCCAGCCCTCGCGCTCGAGGGCGATGAGCGCCTCGCGCACGGGGATGCGGCTGATGCCGAGCGCCTCGGCCACCTGGTCCTGGGGGACTCGCGCGCCCGGCCTCAGGGTCCCGTCGAAGATCGCCCGCCGGATGTAGCGGGCCGCCTCGTCGCCGCTGCTGCGGCGGGCGATCGGCTCGGCCGCGGCGTCGCTCCTCAGCGCGGGCTCAGGGCGGGGGCCGGCGGGGCGGGGCCGTACGGCGCCGTCCCCTCGAGTCACCGCGAGAATATATCGTATACGATCGCGCCGTCGGCGGCCCGGCGAGGTGCGGAGGGATCGTGCACGCGGACGACCTGGTGCTGATCTCGGTCGACGACCACATCTGCGAGCCGGCCGACATGTTCGATGCCCACGTCCCGTCCCGCTACCGAGCCCGGGCGCCGAGGGTCGTCGACGAGCCGGACGGCTCGCAGCAGTGGTACTACGGCGAGGTCCGGGGCCGGAACCTGGGGTTGAACGCGGTGGCCGGCAAGCCGCCCGAGATGTTCAACGTGAACCCGTCCCGCTACGAGGACATGCGTCCGGGCTGCTACGACGCCGACGCGCGCGTGCGCGACATGAGCGCGGGCGGTCAGCTGGCCGGGCTCAACTTCCCGAACTGGCCCGGCTTCGCGGGCCAGGTGCTGAACCTCGGGCCGGACCGGGACGTCAACCTGGTGATGATCCGCGCCTACAACGACTGGCACGTCGACGAGTGGTGCGGCGCCCACCCTGACCGCTTCATCCCGTGCGGGATCCTGCCGCTCTTCGACGCCGTCGAGGCCGCCACCGAGGTGCGCCGGCTGGCGGCGAAGGGCTGTCACGCGGTGACGTTCTCCGAGAACCCGGTCGGGATGGGGATGCCGAGCATCCACACCGACGCCTGGGATCCGCTCTTCGCCGCCTGCAGCGACGAGGGGACGGTGCTGTGCTGCCACGTCGGCTCGTCGTCGAAGGCCGCGTCGACGGCGCCCGACGCGCCGCCCCCGGTGCCGATGAACCTGTCGTCGGTCATGGCCATCTACACCCTCGGCGACCTGCTCTGGGCCGAGTTCTGGCATCGGTTCCCCGACCTGCGCTTCGCGCTGACCGAGGGGGACATCGGGTGGATCCCCTACTTCCTGCAGCGCGCCGAGCACACCCTCGATCGGCACAACGCGTGGATGGGCCACGACCTCCCGCAGGGGCAGCGACCGAGCGAGGTGTTCCGCGAGCGCATCCTGTGCTGCTTCATCAACGACCGCGTCGGCATCAAGCTGCTCGACGAGTTCAACGTCGACAACGTGTGCTGGGAGTCCGACTACCCGCACTCGGACAGCAGCTGGCCCCGGGCGCCGGAGCACGCCGCCGCGCTCCTCGAGGGGCTCGACCCGGCCGTGGTCGCCAAGATCACGCACGAGAACGCGATGCGGCACTACCAGTTCGCCCCGTTCCGCACCCGCCCCCGCGAGCGCTCGACGGTGGCGGCCCTGCGGGCCGAGGCCGCCGACGTCGACACCGTCACCCACGTGGGGCGTCACGCCGACGCCCGCGACGTCACCGCCTGGCGGCAGATGACGGGCGCCGCCGCTCGCGCCGACCGCTGACCGGCGGTCAGCCCGGTCGGCCGGGGTCTCAGCGGCGCGTCGCCCGCCGACCGGCGGCGAGGTACCAGGCCGTCGCGACGACGAGCCAGGTGGCGTTGACGGTCACCGCCGTGGCGTCACGCTTCAGCGCCCAGCCCGTCACGATGGCCGCGACCGCGACCTCGTGGGCGACGAACCAGGCCGTGCGACGCTGGCGGACCACCGGGAGCCAGCGGACGAGCACGCCGATCGAGGTCGGGTAGCCGACCGCGAAGAGCGCCGTCGTCACAGCGCCACGAGCGACGCCGCTCGCTCCTCGCCGTCCCACCGCACGATCGCCGCCGCCGGCGGCTCGACCTCGCGACGGACCATGGCCAGGCCGACGACGCGCTCCTCGCCCGGGACCGCGGCCGCGCTCGTGACCGCCCCCCGGTCGCGACCGTCCACCACGACGGTGGCGCCCCG
>DASZJD010000076.1 GCA_035948415.1 Acidimicrobiia bacterium
GACGAGGATCTCTCGATAGCGCTTCGTGCCCGTGTTCTTCGCCGTCTCGATCCCGCCGCGCTCGATGTAGATCACGCTGCCCGGTGCGACGTCGCCCTCCACGGTGCCCGGCGGATACGGGCCGCCGGTGTCAGGCTCGAAGATCCCGGCGATCTTGTCGCCCTCCAGCTGGATCAAGAGGTAGTCGCGGCGGTGCTCGTGGACGTCCGAGCTCTCGCCCGGGTCGAGCTCCATCTCCCACACCTTGACCCGCTCGTTCTCGAACAGGGGCTTCGTGGCGACTTCGCCGAGCTTGCGGTCCGGACTCATCGAGCCTCCTTCGTTCTCGGGCGGCCGGTCAGAGCCGGGCCGCCGCGTCGACGTATTCGTCGCCGAGCGTGCCGAGCACGGTGCGGATCCCGTCGGGATCGGCGGCGAAGGCGCTCAGCACGAGCTGGTCGACGCCCGCGTCACGGTAGGCCGCGAGGTGCGTCGGCTGCACGGGCTGGAGGTACGCGCCGACCGTGACGTCGACGTCGGCGAGGCTGCGACCCTCGTCGGCGAGGAAGCCCTCGAGGCGGCGCACCGACGCCGCCGCCGAGTCGGGCAGGTGGTTGAAGCCGTGCCAGCCGTCGCCGTGCCGTGCGACGCGTCGCAGCGCCGCATCGGTCTCGCCCCCGAAGTAGATCGGCGGGTGCGGCTGCTGGACGGGCTTCGGGTACATCCGACAGGGCGGCAGCGTGTAGTGGCGCCCCTCGTAGGAAGACACCTCGTCCTGCCAGCAGGACCGCATGACGGCCAGGTACTCGGCGTTCACCGCGGCGCGCTGCTCGAAGGGCATGTCGAGGACGGCGAACTCCTCGCGCAGCCAGCCGATGCCCACGCCGAAGTCCACCCGACCACCGGAGAGCCAGTCGGCGGTCGCGACCGACTTCGCCGTGTACACGGGGTTGCGCTGCGGCACCAGGCACACCGCGGTGCCGAGCCGGATGCGGTCGGTGACGGCAGCCAGGTACGTGAGCGTGCCGAAGAGCTCGAGCAGGCCGACGTCCGAGGGGAGCCCCAGCCGACCGTCGGCCGAGTAGGGGTAGCTCGAGGCGTAGTCGTCGAGGAACACGACGTGCTCGCCGAGCCAGATCGACGCGAACCCGCTCTGCTCGGCGGCCTCCGCGTACGCGATGAGGAACTCGGGCGTCGCCAGTGGGCTCAAGCTCGGGAGGAACAGCCCGACCCGCATGCGGCCCTCCTGTCGGCGGCGGGACGACGGCGGAGCATACGGCGTCGCGCCGTCGCCGCACCCGGGGCGCGCGCGGCGCGGCGCGTGACACCATCCGGCCCGTGAATCGGGACCTCGCGGACGAGGACCACCAGCGGCTCGCCGACCTCGCCCCCCACCGCACCGGGCCGACCGAGACCGTCAGCCGTCGAGGTGCCGGCAATCGGGGCGGAGCGGGAATGTCGCGCCACGACACGCGTGTTTTCAACCTGGGCGGCTCCGCCCGCGCTCACCCGCCCGGGTGCGGGCAGGGGCCGCTCCTCCTGCCACCCGGTTCGATCCCCGGCTCGGGCCCGGCGCCGTGACCCGGCCGCTCCGCTTCGGGGTCATCACCTCTCGCGCCGACGACGGGCCGGCCTGGCGGGCCCGGGCCCGACGCGCCGAGGACCTGGGGTACACGTCGCTCCTGATGCCCGACCACTTCCAGGACCAGTGGGCGCCCCTCGTCGGGCTCGCCGTCGCCGTCGAGGCGACCACCACGCTGCGCGTCGGCACGCTCGTGTTCGACAACGACTACCGCCACCCCGTCGTGCTGGCCAAGGAGCTGGCCACGCTCGACCGCGCCAGCGCCGGCCGACTCGAGGTCGGCCTCGGCGCGGGCTGGAAGCGCTCCGACTACGACGAGGCCGGGCTCGACTACGACCGGCCCGGCGTGCGCATCGAACGCATGGGCGAAGCCCTCGACGTCATGCGCGCGCTGTGGTCGTCGACGGATCCGGTGCACTACACCGGCGCCCACTACCGGATCGACGGCGCCGTCGGCACCCCCCCGCCCTGGCGGCCCGGCGGCCCGCCGGTCTGCATCGGCGGCGGGGGCCGGCGGATCCTGTCGCTCGCCGCCCGCGCCGCCGACATCGTGAGCTTCAACGCCACCCTGAGCGCCGGCGAGCTCGGCGGCGACACCGCGGCGTCGGCGACGCCGAGCGCCTTCGACGAGAAGGTGGGCTGGGTGCGCGACGCGGCCGGGGAGCGCCTGGCCTCCCTCGAGCTGCAGTGCCACTGCCCCTTCGTGATGCTGACCGGCGAGCGGGCCGCCGTCGCCGAACGGATGGCGTCCGCCTTCGGGCTCGAGCCCGGCGAGGCGCTCGACGTCCCGCTCGTGCTCCTCGGCACCGTCGAGGAGCTCTGCGACACGATCGAGCAGCGTCGCGCCCGGTACGGGTTCACGTACTGGGTCGTGCCCGACGACGCGATGGAGGCGCTGGCACCCGTCGTGGCCCGCCTCGCCGGCACGTAGGCGCCGGGCGGTCAGTCCCGGAAGCCGGCCAGCACGCCCTTCCAGCGGTCGGGGTCGCTCCGGTAGGGCGCGTAGAAGCTGATGCGGTCGACGACGTCGCCGAAGCGCTCGAGCATGCGAGCCGGGATGTCCTCGGGCTTGGCGACCACCGCGAAGGTCTCGAGGATGTCGTCGGTGACGAGGTCGCCCATCGCCACCCACTCGCCGCGCTTCGAGCGCGCGTTCAGCTCGCCTTGCAGGTCGCCCCAGCCGTGGAGCTCAAGGACCGGGCGGTAGGCCGGCGTCGACCCGTAGAAGGCGATCTGCTGCTTCGTGGCCGTGCGGGCGGCGTCGAACTCCTCGTCGGTGGTCCCGGTCACGACGAACAGCGGCCCGCACACCTCGAAGGCCTCGTGAGGGTGGCCCCGCTTCGCGAAGCCCCGCTCGAGCGCGGGCAGGGTCACCTCGCGCACGTACCGCTCGGTGGTGAACCCGTGGAGGATGATCCCGTCGGCGACCTCGCCCGCGACCTCGGTCATCCGCTCGCCGACGGCGGCGAGCTGGATCGTCGGGGGGCCCGACGGGTTCGGGCCCGGGTTGAAGAAGGGCGTCATGAGCGTGTGCCGGTAGAACTCGCCTCGGAAGTCGAGGGGGGCGCCGTCGTTCCAGCACGCCCAGATCGCTCGGATGGCCAAGATCAGCTCCCGCATCCGGGCCGCCGGATGCGACCACGGCATCGAGAAGCGCTTCTCGATGTGCGCCTTGATCTGGCTCCCCAGCCCGAGGCGGAACCGTCCCCGCGAGAGCGCCTGGAGGTCGTTGCTGATGCTCGCCAGGTTCATCGGGTTCCGAGCGAACGCGACCGCGATGCCGGTGCCGAGCTCGAGCCGCTCGGTGTGCTCCGCCGCGACGACGAGCGGGAGGAACGGGTCGTGGGAGGTCTCGGCGGTCAGGCCGCCGTCGTAGCCGACGTCCTCGAGCTCTCGGGCCGCCCGGGCCACCTCCTCCGGGTCGGCGCCCGGCAGGCCGCCGTCGACCTTCACGCCGGCGGAGCGTACCGGGCCGCCGCCGAACGGTCCGCGCCCCCGTCGCACCCCGGCGATACCCTCCGCCGAGGATGGCTCCGCTGCCCTACGCGCTGTCGCCGAGCTCGATCTCGGCGTTCAAGGAGTGCCCCCTCGCGTACCGGTTCGCCTACATCGACCGGCTCCCGGAGCCGCCGTCGGTGTGGACCGCGAAGGGCACCCTCGTGCACCTGGCCCTGCAGTTCCTCCTCGACCGGCCCCGGGACGACCGCACCCTCGACGCCGCCCTCGCCGACCTCGACCGGGCCCGGGTGACGCTGGCCCACGACGCCGAGTTCGCGGCGCTGGAGCTCGACGACGACGAGCGCGCCGCCTTCGACCGGGACGCCGAGGAGCTGGTGCGGCGGTACTTCCAGCTCGAGGACCCGCAGTCCGTCCATCCGATCGGCCTCGAGCTGCGCCTCGAGGCCCAGGTCGCCGGCGTGCGGATCCGAGGCGTGATCGACCGGCTCGACCTCGTCGACGGGGAGCTGGTGGTGACGGACTACAAGACCGGCTCGGTGCCGTCCGAGCTCTTCGAGTCGAAGAGCCTCGCCGGCGTCCACATGTACGCCCTGCTCTGCGAGCAGAACTTCGGGCAGCGGCCCCACCACGTCCAGCTCCTGTATCTGTCGAAGCCGGAGGCGATCATCGCCACGCCGAGCGACCAGTCCAGCACCGGGCTGAGCCGGCGCACCCTCGCGCTCTGGGCCGCGATCGAGCGCGCCTGCGCGCACGACGACTTCCGTCCCCACCCCAGTCGACTGTGCGACTTCTGCACCTTCCGGCCCTACTGCCCCGCGCACGGCGGTGACCCCGTCGACGCCGCGGTCCTGCGCGGTCCCGGGACGGTGATCGAACCGATGCTGCCGCTCGGCTGACGGTCACGGTGCCGGCCGAGGCCGCCGGTAGGCTCGAGGGCCGATGTCGTCCTACGGCGAGGCCGTGACCGCGTTCGACGAGCGGTTCGAGAAGTGGCTGGCGTCGCGGCGCTCCGAGGGCCTCGACCACGTCATGTACGGCATCTCGAGCGCGGCCGACCACGCGCTGCTGTGGCTCGCGCTCGGCTCGATCCGCGTCGCCCGTACCCGTGACGTCCGGTGGGGTGGACGGTTCCTCCTCGCCCTCGCCGGCGAGTCCGCGGTGACGAACACGGTGAAGATCGCCTTCCGCCGAGTGCGGCCTCCCGATCACTTCTCGCACGACGAGCCGCTGCCGTACCGGATGCGCCGTCCCATCACGTCGTCGTTCCCGTCCGGGCACGCGGTCACGGCGTTCACCGCGGCGGCAATTCTGTCGCGCCGCAGCCGACTCGGCCCGCTCTACTACGCGCTCGCCGCGACCGTCGCGGCCAGCCGCGTCTACACGCGCATCCACCACGCCTCCGACGGGATCGCGGGCGTCGCGCTGGGGCTCACCCTCGGGCGCGTCGCCCGACGGCTGGTACGGTGAGCGCGAGACGCCCAGGAGATCGAATGGCTCGTCAAGTCGCCGTCACGTTCGACTATCGCTGCCCGTTCGCGCGCAACGCGCACGAGGCGATCGTCGCCGCCATCCGCGCCGACGCCCTCCCCGACGTCGAGTGGCGGTTCCTGCCCTTCTCGCTCGACCAGGTCCACGTCGGCGACGACGAAGCCCCGGTCTGGGAGCGCAGCCCCGACTCGTGGGGAACCGGCGTTCTCGCGCTGCTCTACGGGATCGCGGTGCGCGACGCGTTCCCCGAGCACTTCCTCGACGCGCACCTCGGGCTGTTCGCGGCCCGGCACGACCACGGCCGCAAGCTCGGCCACGAGTCCGTGCTGCGGGACGTCGTCGCGTCGGTCGGGCTCGACCCCGACGCCGTCGCCGAGGAGGCGTGGAGCGGGCGGCCCCTCAAGACGCTGGCCGCCGAGCACACCCAGGCCGTCGACGACTGGGAGGTCTTCGGGGTGCCGACGTTCGTGGAGCACGATGACGCCGTCTTCGTCCGCTTCATGGAGCGCGGCCGAATCGACGACCTCGAGCGGATGGTGGGCCTCCTCGACTGGGCCCGCCTGAACGAGTTCAAGCGGACCCGGATACCCCGCTAGGGCCGCGCCTCACTGGAGGCCCCGCCGCGCCTCGACGAACTCCTCGAGGACATCCGACCACTCGGTGAACCCCGGGTCCCGCCATCCCGCGTGCTCACAGGACGTGACCAGGTCCTGCACGTAGAGGTGCAGGGTGGGCGCGTCCTCGGCCAGGTCGAGCAGCTCACGTCCCCGCGGGTGCGGGGGCACGTCGCCGAGAAGGTCGACGACGGCGACGCAGGCGAGCACCCGCCCGCGACAGTCGGGGCAGGCCGACACCGTGGCGGCGTCGAAGTCGTGGGCGAGCGCGAGCAGCGACGCGGCCTCGTCGCCGTCGAGGACGATCTCGTTCCCGTCCTCGTCGAGGATCGACAGCGCCTCGTCCAGAGCCACGGTCCGGACGGTACCGCCCGCGCCGCCGCGCGCCGCCCGCCGGGTTCCCTACGCTCCGGGCCGTGCACGCGGTGACGGTGGTCGACGGGGCCCTGCGGTGGCAGGAGCACCCGGATCCCGTCCCGGGCCCGGAGGAGCTGCTCGTCGAGGTGCGGGCGGCGGGGGTCAACGCCGCCGACCTCATGCAGCGCCAGGGCCTCTACCCCGCCCCGCCGGGGTGGCCGGCCGACATCCCCGGCATGGAGCTGGCCGGCACGGTGCGCGCGGCCGGGGACCGCTGCTTCCGGTTCGGACCCGGGGACCGCGTCATGGCCGTGGTCGGCGGGGGCGCGCAGGCCGAGCTGGCCGTCGTCCACGAGCGGACGGCGCTGCCCGTCCCCGACGGCGTGTCGTGGCCCGAGGCCGGCGGCTTCCCCGAGGTCTTCACCACCGCGCACGACGCCCTCTTCTCGCAGTGCGGGCTGACCGTCGGCGAGCGGCTGCTCGTGCACGGCGCCGCCGGCGGCGTCGGGGTGGCCGCGGTCCAGCTCGCGGCGCGGGCCGGGGCCCGCGTCGTGGCCAGCGTGCGAAACGAGGCCCGGCGTGTCGACGTGGCCGAGCTGGCGGCGGCGAGCGGCGCCGTCACCGTCATCGGGCCGGACGCCCACGCCCGCCACGCGCCGTACGACGTCATCCTCGAGGTGGTCGGGGCCCCGAACCTCCCCGACGACCTCGACGCGCTCGCCACGGGCGGGCGCGTCGCCGTGATCGGCGTCGGCGCCGGCGGGCACGCCGAGGTCAACCTGCTGACGCTCATGCAGCGCCGCGGCCGGATCCACGGCTCGACCCTCCGGGTCCGTCCGCTCGAGCAGAAGGCGGCGGCGGCGCAGCTCGTCGAGCGCCACGCGCTGCCGCTGCTCGCCCGCGGCGAGATCCGGGTGCCGGTGGAGGCCGCGGTCCCGCTTCCCGAGGCGACCGCCGCCTACGAGCGGTTCGAGACCGGGGGCAAGTTCGGGAAGGTCGTCCTCGTGGCGCCGTGAGGCTCAGTTCAGGATCAGCACGTTCACGTGCGGCGGCGAGTTCGCGGCGTCGGTCGTGAAGGGCCGCCGGCTGTCGAGCCCGATCAGCCACACGACGACGGAGGCGTTCGGGTCGGGCGACGGCTGCGGGAAGCTCCGCAGCAGCTCGACGATCAGGATGTGGCGCATGGCCCGGGGGAACGAGAGCCGGAGGTTGCCCTTGTAGGTCTGGACCGAGCTCGCCGGGTTGCGAACGTCGGTCTCCGACGCCGGGGTGATCATCACCTCGAGGATCGCGTGCACGCCCGTCAGCGTCTCGGCGGCGGTGGTGGGCAGCCCGGGCGCGAACGGGGGCTGCTTGTAGAACACGCTGTAGCTGGGCGGCAGGTCCGCGTTGCTGCCCTTGTCGAACGTGAAGGTGATCTTGTCGTAGCAGACCGTCGGCTGCGCGGCGGCGTCGATCAGGTACTCCGCCATGTTGACGAGCGGGACCGTCGACCGTTTCGCCTCGCCGGCGACGATGAACTGGCACCCCGGGTCGTTGCTCGCCGCCCCGGCCCGAGCCCGGTGCGGCGACGCCGACCCGCCGCCGCCCCCGAAGCAGGAGGCGGCCACCACACCCGTCGCGACGAGCACGACGACGAGACCCGAGCGCGGGCGGCCCACGGCGGCGAGCGTAGGGCGCCGGTACGATCGGGCTCATGGCAGCGAGCACCGATCACGAAGTCGTCATCGTCGAAGCCGTCCGTTCGCCGCTCGGTCGGCGCAACGGCGGTCTGGCCGGCGTCCACCCCGCCGAGCTCCTCGGCGCGGTGCAGCGGGCGGCGGTCGAACGCGCCGGTCTCGACCCCGAGCGGGTCGGCCAGGTCGTCGGCGGCTGCGTGACGCAGACCGGCGAGCAGACCTTCAACATCGCGCGCACGGCCTGGCTCAGCGCCGGCCTCCCCATCGAGGTGGCGGGGACGACCGCGGACGCGCAGTGCGGCTCGTCGCAGCAGGCCACGAACCTGGCCGCCGCGCTCGTCGCCGCCGGGGTCGTCGACGTCGCCCTCGCCTGCGGCGTCGAGTCCATGAGCCGTGTCCCGCTCGGCGCGGCGGTGTCGCAAGGCCCCGGCCGACCGCTCCCGAAGTCGTACTTCGACCGCTTCGAGTTCACGTCGCAGTTCGAGGCGGCCGAGCGGATCGCCGACAAGTGGGGCATCAGCCGCGCCGACTGCGACCGGTTCGGGCTCCAGTCCCAGCAGCGGGCGCAGGCGGCCTGGCGCGAGGGCCGCTTCGAGCGGGAGGTGCTCCCGATCGACGCCCCCGACCTCGAGGAGGGCGAGCCGACCGGCACCACCCACCGCGTCGACCGCGACGAGGGCCTGCGCGAGACCTCCCTCGAGGCGCTGGCGGCGCTGAAGCCGGTGGCCCGACCGGACGGCATCCACACCGCCGGCACGTCGTCGCAGATCACCGACGGCGCCGCCGCGGTCCTCCTGGCCTCGGCGGCGGCGGCGGCCGAGCTGGGCCTGCGGCCGCGAGCCCGCATCGTCGACCAGTGCCTGGTCGGCGTCGACCCGGTGCTCATGCTCACCGGGCCGATCGACGCCACCCACCGGCTGCTCGACCGCAACCGGCTGACGATGAGCGAGTTCGACACCGTCGAGATCAACGAGGCCTTCGCCTCGGTCGTCCTGGCCTGGGAGCAGGAGCTGCACCCGGACCCGGCGACGGTGAACCCGAACGGGGGTGCGATCGCGCTCGGGCACCCCGTCGGCGCCACCGGCGCCCGCCTCGTCACGACCGCCCTCCACGAGCTCGAGCGCACCGACGGCCGGTACGGCCTCGTGACGATGTGCTGCGGCGGGGGCCTCGGCACCGGCACGATCCTCGAGCGGCTGCCGTAGCCTCGCGTCGTGGCTCCCGTCGAGGGTGCACCGCTGACCGAGCGGCTCGGCTACCCGCCGGACGCGCGGCTGGTCATCGTGAACTGCGACGACCTCGGCTGCCTCCGCTCGGCGAACGTCGGCGTGTACGACGCCCTCCGCAACGGCCTCGGCACGAGCGCGTCCTTGATGGTGCCGTGCCCGTGGGCGCGTGACGCCGCCGCGCAGTACCGGGGCGAGGACGTCGGGGTCCACCTGACCCTGAACGCCGAGTTCGAGACCTACCGGTGGGCGCCGATCACCTACTGCCCGAGCCTCCTCGACGGCGACGGGGGCTTCCCCCGCACGGTGGAGGACACGTGGGACCACGCCGACCTCGACGAGGTCCGCCGCGAGCTCCAGGCCCAGATCGAGCGGGCGATCCTGTGGGGCTTCGACGTGAGCCACCTCGACAGCCACATGGGGACCCTGCAGCTGCGGGCCGACTTCTTCGGCGTGTACCTCGAGCTCGCGATCGACTTCGAGCTGCCCCTCCGGATGGGCCCGAAGGGCGGCCACCGGGTGGTGGGCTTCCCGTACCGCGACCTCGCCACCGCCGAGGGGATCGTGTACCCCGACCACTTCGTCTTCTACCAGGGTGTCGGCGCGCGGAAGCACGTCGAGCGGGCCCTCTTCGACCTGCGGCCCGGCGTCACCGAGGTGTACCTGCACCCGGCGGTCGACGCCGACGAGCTGCGGGCCTCGTACCCCGACTGGGCCGGGCGGGTCGAGGACCACGCCTTCCTCTGCGCGGACCCGTCCCTCCCCGACCTCGTCGACCGGGCCGGCGCGACCCTGATCGGCTACCGCGAGCTGCGCGAGCTCCAGCGCGCCGCCTGACGCCGCGGCTCAGTAGGTCGTGATGGCGCGGATCTTGTCCTGCAGGGCGCGGTACTCGGGTGACATGGTCAGCGGCATGAGCTGCATGAGCTTGCCCATGTTGCCGGTGACCTTGGTCTTGCCCTGCATGAACGCGGCGTTGGCGTCCAGCTCCCCCTTCTGGATCGCCACCGAGTCGGGGTAGGTCGTCGTGAGCGTCACCTCGGCGTCGGGCAGCTCGCCGAGCGCGGCCTCCGCCAGCAGGCCGTTCTCGAGCACCCAGTAGTACTTGATCTCGCCGTCGGGAGCCCCGGTCACGACGAACTGCATCGTGGCGCTGGCGCCCGGCCGCTCGGGCTGGTCCTGAGCGAGCGCCCGCGCCTCTTCCAACCACTCCTGGGTGAGGTACTTCGGCACCGGTCCCCCTCTCGCGCTCAGCGGCGACGGAGTGTATCGACGGGCTCGGCGGCCCGCTCGGCTCGCACGCCCGCGAACAGGTCGTCCTCGGTGTCGCCGGCCGCGGGCTGGCCGACCGACGATCGGGCCAGCGCGTACTCGTCCCAGGGGAACACGTTGCGGATCACCTCGTCGGGCAGGCGCATCCAGAAGCCGTCCGGGTCCACCTGGGTCCGGTGCGCGAGGAGGGCCTCCCGCCGGCGGTGCAGCCAGGGCCCCACGTCGACGAACGTGGTGAAGCGTCGCTCCCCGCCCTCGGGGAAGTCCCGCTCGAACCACCGCTGGAACGGGCTCTCCTCGCCGCGCTCGAGGTAGGCGGCGTGGAGCGCCTCGACGCGGCGGCGCGAGAAGCCCGTGTAGTACAGCTTCGACGGCTGCCACGGCGGTCCCGCGTCGGGGAAGCGGTCGGCCTGACCGGCGGCCTCGAACGCGGGCAGCGAGATCTCGTGGACCCGGATGTGATCCGGATGCGGGTAGAACTCGCGGTCGTCGGCGTAGGTGATGATCACCTGGGGCCGCTCGGCGCGGATGATCGCGACCAGGCGGCCCACCGCCTCGTCGAGCGGCGCGTTGGCGAAGTTGTCGGCGCGTCGGTTCGTGTCCGTGTCCGGCATCCCGGAGTCGTGGTAGCCGAGCAGGTGGAGGACGTCGTACCCGATGGCGGCGACGCTGGCCTCGAGCTCCTCGATGCGAACCTCGGGCAGGCGGGCCCGAACCTCGGGCGTGTCGACAGAGGGGTTCAGGATGTCGCCGGCCTCGCCGCCGGTGCAGCACACCAGCGCGCACCACACGCCTTCGTCGTGGTAGCGCGCGACGGTCGCGGCGCCCTTCGACGCCTCGTCGTCGGGGTGCGCGTGCACACTGAGGAGCGCGAGCCGATCACCGTTGCGATCCGTGGGGGTCATCGAGCACGACGGTACCGCCCCCGCGGGTGGTCCGGCGCAACCGATCGGTAGTGTGCCGCCCGTGCCACGAGGCCCCGCGCTCGCGATGGGCGCGGTCCTGGCCACGATGGCGCTGCTGGTGCCGGCCGCGGGCGCCGTCGCGCCGCCCGGAGGCGGGACGCTCGCCTGGCGCAAGTGCGGCGGCGGCAACCAGTGCGCCACCCTGTCGGTGCCGGTCGACTGGACCCAGCCCGCCGGCGCGCCGGTGACGCTCGCAGTCGCCCGACACCCGGCCTCCGACCACGCGCACCGGCTCGGCACGCTGGTGATCAACTACGGCGGCCCGGGCGACCCCGGCGCCGAATCGCTCCGCAACGGCGGCCTGCTCGGCATCCCCGCGGTGATCCGGGCCCGGTACGACCTCGTGAGCTTCGATCCGCGCGGGACCGGCTCCTCCCGACCGATCGCCTGCGTCGACGACCCCACCTACGACCAGGTGCTCGCCCAGGACCCGACCCCTGACACGCCGGAGCAGTTCCAGAGCTTCTACGCCGGCACGAACGGGCCCGTCGACCTGGTGCAGGCCTGCGTCAGCCGCCAGGGCCAGTGGCTGGCAGACGTCGGGACGCGCAGCACGGCCCGCGACCTCGAGGCGCTCCGGGGGGCGCTCGGCGAGCCGAAGCTGAACTTCCTCGGCTACTCGTACGGCACCGTCCTCGGCGCGGTGTACGCGCAGCTGTACCCGGCGCGCGTCGGCGCCCTGGTCCTCGACGGGGCCGTCAACCTCTCCAGCTCGCCGGCCGGCGAGCTGCACGACAACGCGGTCGGCTTCGAGCAGGCCCTCGACGCGTTCCTCGCCGACTGCGCGGCGCGAACCTCGTGCCCGTTCCACCACCGCGGCGATCCACGCGCCGCGCTCGCGACGCTCCAGCAGCGCTTCGAGAGCGGGCTCCAGCTGCCGGTCGCCGACGGGCGGAAGGCGGGGGCGACGCTCTTCTACCTGGCGCTGGCCGGCGCGCTCTACGACCGGGCGACGGGCTGGCCGTTCCTCGCCCACGCCCTCGACCAGGCCGAGCGGGGCGTCGGCGACGGGCTCGCCGAGCTGTCCGACCCGCTGACCGGCCGGGGACCCGACGGCCACTACAACAACCTCCAGGAGGCGCTGAACGCCATCCGTTGCGACGACCGCCGCGACTCGCTGCTCTCCTTCGACGACTACCGCGCCACCTACGCGCAGTACTCGCAGGAGTTCCCGATCTTCGGCGGGTTCCTCGCCGCGTCGCCGCTCGGGTGCGACCCCCGGCTGCCGGCCCCGCCGGCGTCCGAGCAGGTCGGCGACGTCCGGGTGACCGACGCCCCGCCGATCCTCATCGTCGGGACGACCGGCGACCCGGCGACGCCGTACGCCGGGGCCGTCGACCTCCAGCAGCGTCTGCGCGGCTCCCGCCTGCTCACGCTGGTCAGCACCGAGCACGCCGGCTACGGGAAGGGGATCACCTGCATCGACGACTCCGTCGACGCCTTTCTCCTCCGCCACACGCTGCCGCCGGTGGGCCGCCGCTGCCGGCCCTGAGCCTCAGCCCGTGGGCGCCCGCGCCGGCTCCGGCGCGGCGCCGAGGCGGTACACGTCGATGCGGCCGATGCCGCGCACGCGACGTCGAGGCAGCCGCCGCAGCGTGAACCGCTCGTCACCGGCCAGCGCGGCGGCGACGTCGCTCGACGCCAGCACCGTCCCCGGGTAGGCGAGCTCGGTGAGCCGGCTGGCCAGGTTCACGACCGGCCCGAAGTAGTCGCCTTCCCGCGACAGCACGGTCCCGGACGCGATCCCGGCTCGAGCGTCGGGCAAGACCTCGTCGCTCGTCGACTCGGCGCTGAGGCTGAGCGCGATCACGGCCGCGGTCTGGGGGCGGTCGGCGATGAACATGACCTCGTCGCCGATCGTCTTCACCAGCCGCCCCCCGTGGGCGACGACGGTGTCGTGGGCGATCCCGGCGAAGCGCTCGACGAGGTCGGAGAGCTCGCGGTCGTCGAGGTCCTCGGCCAGCGCGGTGTAGCCGACCAGGTCGAGGAACCCGACGGTCACCTCGACCGTCCCGGGCGTGCCGGGCTCGCTGCCGGCCAGCTTGCGCCAGAGCGCGGCGCGCAGCTGCAGGCGGTGCGCGTGGTCGACGAGGCGGCTGATGTCGTCGAAGTCGAGGTTCGTCGCCACCGCGGCGGCCAGCTCCTCGTCGGAGAGCCCGGCGCGACGGGCGTCGTCCACCGACAGGGCCACGTCGTCGCTCTCGGCGTCGGCGATGCGGGCGAGGGCGGAGCTGAGCACCCGCGCTTGGGGGAGCGCCCGCTCCAGGGTCCAGTCGTAGACCCACGGCCGGTGAAGCCGCTCGACGAAGCCCCGGAGCGCCTCGACGTCCCGGTCGGTGAACGCGGGGAGGTCGTCGGGCAGGTCGGGGAACCCGAGCGCCCGCCACAGCGCACGCGCCGTGACGAGGTCGGTGCCGGCCGCGGCCGCCACCGCCGCCAGCGTGTACTTGCGCTCGCCGGGCATGACCGCCCGGTCGAAGACCAGCAGGGTGAGGTAGCCGTTGCGGACCGCCTGCTCGATCTCGGTCGGGCTGGCGCCGCGCCGGCGCAGGTACCGGGCGAGCGACCGGTCCACGGGTCCGCCCGTCAGGCCGAGCGGGGGACGTCCTTCCAGGCCAGGTCCCGGGAGTTGTCCGGCTCCTTCGGCAGGCCGAGCACCCGCTCGCCGAGGATGTTGCGCATGACGTTCGACGTGCCGCCCTCGATGGTGTTGGCCTGGGCGCGCAGGAACCCGCGCGCGATCGACGGTCGGTCGTCGCCCATCCCGCCGAGATAGGCGAGCGGCCCTTCGGCCTTCGCGACGCCGGTCGGCTCCCAGGCCGCGCCGCCCGCGCCCTCCATGTCCACCGCCAGCTTCTGGAGCCGCTGGTTGAACTCGGCCTGCATGAGCTTGGTGATCGAGCCCTCGGGCCCGGCCTCGCTGCCGCTCTTGCGCTTGTCGCCGGCCCGCTGGTTGTTCAGCCGGATCAGGCGACCGTCGATGTAGGCCTGCGCCAGCCGCTGCCGCAGCAGCGGGTCGCGGACCGGCCGGTGGCGGTCCATAAGCGTCCGGATCGGGCTGCCGCCGACGGCGTCGCCGGCGAGCGACCCGGCCCCCGAGAGCGACACCCGCTCGTTCATGAGCGTCGTGATCGCGACCCGCCAGCCCTCCCCCGCCGGCCCCACCCGCATCGCGTCCGGGATCCGCACGTTCTCGAGGAACACCTCGTTGAACTCGGCGTCGCCGGTGATCTGCACAAGGGGGCGGATCTCGACGCCCGGCAGCCGCATGTCGAGGACGAAGTAGCTGAGCCCCTTGTGCTTCGGCACGTCGGGGTTGGTGCGGGCCAGCAGCATCCCGTACCTGGCCAGGTGCGCGAGCGTGGTCCAGACCTTCTGGCCGGTGACGATCCACTCGTCGCCGTCACGGACGGCCCGGGTCGACAGGCCGGCCACGTCGGACCCCGCGCCGGGCTCGCTGAACAGCTGGCACCAGATCTCCTCGTTCGTGGCCAGGCCCCGGAGGAGCTGGTGCTTCTGGTCCTCGGTGCCCCACGTGATGACCGTCGGCCCGCCCATGCCGATCCCGATGATGTTGAAGGGCCGCGGCACCCGGTACGTGCTCAGCACCTCGTTCACGTGCTTGGCCTGCATCGGGGTGAGCGACAGCCCGGCCCCGTACTCGGCCGGCCACGTGGGCGTGGCGTAGCCCGCCTCCCCGAGGCGGCGGCACCAGTCGCGGTAGTCGAGCGACCGCCGCAACGCCGCGTACCGCTCCTCGTCGCCGGCGTCGATGGCGTCCATCCAGCCCGCCGGCAGCTGCTCCCGCAAGAACTCGAGCGTCTGCTCTCGAAGCTGGGCGTCGGCGAGCTGGGACGTGTCGACGGCCATGGCTCCCCCTGTGCTTGGCACCGACCCGGATCGTAGCGGTCGTCGGTTGACGCCTCCCACGGCGCGGCCTCCATCCGCCGTCGATCCGTCGCGACCAGACCACGGATATCCTCGACGTCGCGCTCGGCCCGCCGCGCCGACGCGGGCGGCTCGGGCGGACCGTCCCGGGACGGAGCAGCATGCGGACCCATCAACCCGAACGCCACCGGTACGCCCGGATCGGCTGGCTGCGCGCCGCCGTCCTCGGCGCCAACGACGGGATCGTCTCCGTCGCCAGCATCCTGCTCGGCGTCGCCGCCGCCACCTCGTCGCAAAGCCAGGTCGCGGTCGCGGGCGCGGCCGCGCTCGTCGCCGGCGCCATGGCGATGGCCGCGGGCGAGTTCGTCTCGGTGAGCTCGCAGCGCGACACCGAGCTCGCCGACATCGCACGGGAGCGACGGGAGATCCTCCAGCACCCCGACTTCGAGCTCGCCGAGCTCCAGGAGATCTACCAGCGCCGGGGCCTCGACCGCGGCCTCGCCCGCGAGGTCGCGCAGCGCCTCATGGAGGCGGACCCGCTCGGCGCCCACCTGCGCGACGAGCTCGGGATGACCGGGGTCGGGGTGGCCGCGCCGGTGCAGGCGGCGGTGAGCTCGGCGGTGAGCTTCTCCCTGGGCGGGGCGCTCCCTCTCGCCGCCGCCCTCGTGCTGCCGAGCTCGGCTCGCATCCCCGTCGTGGCCGGGCTGGCCCTGCTGCTGCTGGCCGGTACCGGCGCGCTCGGCGGCCGGTTCGGTGGCGCGCCGGTGCGGCGGGCGGCGCTGCGGGTCCTGGCCGGCGGGAGCCTCGCCATGCTGGTGACGTGGGCCATCGGCGCCCTGGTCGGCGCCGCGGTGTAGCCGGCGCGCCCGGTCAGGCCGGCGACGCCGGCCACGAGAACGTGAACAGCTTCCGAGGCTCGATGCGGGCGTAGGGCGATCCCGCGACCCCGTCCTCCCAGCCCGGCCCGTACGCGGGCACGTAGGTCTCGAGCAGGTAGTCGCGGAAGCCGGCGTGCTCGGCGCCGCCGAGGTCGAGGAACCGGGCCTCGCCGTGGACGATCACCGCGAGCTCCTCGCCCCGGGTGTGCGAGGCGCTCAGGGCCGGCCGGGCCCGGAGGTGCCGGACCCGAACCGAGTCCGGTGAGGACCCGAAGTGGAAGTGCCCCCGGTAGAAGAGCCCGTCGACGGGCGCGACGAGCGGGCGGCCGGCGGCCGTGACCGTGGCCAGGTTCAGCACCTGCACGCCGACGAGCAGGCCGGCTAGGGACCGGGCGTCGAGGCGCCGCTCGGCGGTGAAGATGCTGGCGAGGTGCGGGCCCGCGGCCTCGTGGCTGGCGTCGAGCAGGGCCTGGAGCTGCTCGAGGTCGGCGGGCGTCTCGTACACGGCGCTCGCCCTACGGCGCGGCGGCCGCGGTTCGGCTGCCGTCGTGTCGACCGGCGACGAAGCGCGTGGTCCGCCACCCGAGCTCCACGAGCACGATCCCGACGGCGGCGATCGCGGCCGCCTCCCCGAGGACGCGGCCGGGCGGGAGCGCGAGCGCGAAGAAGCTCCGGAAGGACGGCACGGCGACGATCGTCACGACCGAGAGCACCATCGTCAGCGCGAGCAGGCCCCGCCACCAGTTCACCGGGCGGGCGAGGATCACGAGGACCCAGAGGGCGATCGCCGCGACGACGAGCGTGGCCGTCGTTCGGGACTCGGTCAGCGACGCGTGCTCGGCGTAGTAGGCGACGCCGTACGCCGCGAGGGCGCCGGACCCGACGACGAAGCCCGCCGGCACGCAGAACCGCAGCACCCGTTTGATGAAGCCCGGGATGTACCGGCGCGTGTTCGGCGCCAGGGCGAGGAAGAAGCCGGGGATCCCGATCGTGAAGTTGCTGATGAGCGTCAGCTGACGGGGCAGGAACGGGTACTTCCAGTTCAGGATCACGACAATGACCGCGATCAGCACCGCGTAGACGGTCTTCGTGACGAAGAGGTTCGCCGACCGCTCGATGTTGGCGATGACGCGGCGGCCCTCGGCCACCACGCCGGGGAGCGTCGCGAACCGCCCGTCGAGGAGCACGAGCTTGGCGACGGCGCGAGTGGCCGCGGCGCCGGAGCCCATCGCGACGCCGATGTCGGCGTCCTTCAGCGCCAGCGCGTCGTTGACCCCGTCGCCGGTCATCGCCACGACGTGGCCGTGGGACTGGAGGGCGTGGACCATCCCGCGCTTCTGCTGGGGCGTGACCCGGCCGAAGACCGAGTGGGTGTCGAGGGCGTCAGCGAGTTGCGCGGGGTCGTCCGGCAGCTCGCGCGCGTCGACCGGGTCGTCGCTGCCGGCGAGCCCGACCCGGGCCGCCACCGCGGCGACGGTGCGGGGGTTGTCACCGGAGATCACCTTCAGCGCCACGCCCTGCTCGGCGAAGTAGGCGAGGGTCTCGCGGGCGTCGGGACGGACCTTCTCCTCGAGGAGGACGAGCGCGACCGGCGTCAGCGGGACCGGGAGCGACTCGTCCGCGAGCGGGGCGTCGCTGCGAGCGAGCAGCAGCACCCGCTTCCCGTCGGCGGCGAGATCGTTGGCACGCGAGCGCGGCGCGCGGTCCGGCGCCGCGTCGGGCAGGACCATCTCCGGTGCGCCGAGCACCCACGTCGCGTGGGATTCGAAGCTGGCCGCGCTCCACTTGCGCGCCGAGGAGAACGGGGTGGTCGCGGTGCGGCGCCATCCGTCCGGCGCCGACAGGGCCGCGCCGAGCGCGGCGAGGGTGGCGTTGCGGTTCGGGTCGTCGGCCAGGGCGCCAAGCGCGGCGTCGATGTCCGCGGGGCTGGCGCCGTCGAGCGGCTCCGAGCGCGCGAACACGACGTCACCCTCGGTGAGGGTTCCCGTCTTGTCCAAGCACACGACGTCCACCCGGGCCAGACCCTCGACCGCCGGCAGCTCCTGCACCAAGACGTTGCGCCGAGCCAGCGTGAGCGCCGCGATCCCGAACGCCAGGCTGGTCAGGAGCACGAGGCCCTCGGGGACCATCCCGACCACGCCGGCAACGACGCTGGTGAGCGCGGCGGGCACCTGGTCGGTCCGGAGCTGCTGCCAGAGCAGCAGCCCCGAGATCGGGAAGAGCGCGTACTGGATCAGGCGCAGCAGGAAGTTGATGCCGTCGACGAGCTCGGAGCGGGCGAGCCGGAACTCGCGGGCCTCGGCGGCGATCCGGCGCGCGTACGAGTTCGGGCCGACCGCGGTGGCCTGGAAGCGTCCGGAGCCGGCGACGACGATGCTGCCGGACATGACCGTCGAGCCCGGCCGCTTGTCGATCGGGTCCGATTCGCCGGTCAGCAGCGACTCGTCGATCTCGAGCCCGTCGGCCTGCCGGACCAGCCCGTCGGCGGGGACCTGGTCGCCGGTGCGCAGCTCGCAGAGGTCGTCGAGGACGATCTCCTCGATGGCGACCTCGGCGGGCTCGCCGTCGCGGACGACCCGGGCCCGCGGCGCGCTCAGCACCGCGAGCGCGTCGAGCTTCCGCTTGGCGAGGACCTCCTGCACGATCCCGATCAGGGAGTTGGCCACGAGTACGAACCCGAACAGCCCGTCCTGGGGGTGGCCGACGACGAGGACGACGACCAGCAGCGTGCCGAGGATGGCGTTGAAGCGGGTCAAGACGTTGGCCCGGATGATCTCGCCGTAGGAACGGCTCGTGCGCTCGCCGCCGCCGTTCGTGAGCCCCCGTGAGACCCGGTCGCGGACCTCGGCTGCCGTCAGCCCGGTCGGCGGCGTGTCGGGCCCGGACCGGGGTGGCGCCAGCGCGCCCGACTCCGCGGGCCCGGACGCGGTCATCGGGCTGACCGTAGCCGAGGAGGCCTCCGCGGCCGCCCAGCGCATGGGTCGCGGCGGCTCAAGGCGGCCACCCCCTCGGCCGATACCCCGCGGTGATGGCGACGGGAGGCAGATCGCGGCTGCGTTGCGCGCGGGCCCTCTCCTGCCTCGCCGTCGGCGCGGTCGGCGCGGTCGTCGGGACCTGGACCGTCGGCGTCCACGCCGCGGCGCCCGCGTCGGCGCCGTCCCACGCCCTCCGTCGGGAGCTCCGCCTGGCCCCGGCGCTGGCGCGAGCGGTCATGGTCCCCATGACCCGCGCCGCGGTCCTGTCCGTGCTCACGCCGGTCGGCGGCGGCGGACTGCAGCTCTACTCGGGCCCCGACGCGGCGGCGCCGGCGGCGTCGCTGCCCGCGACCGACGAGCTGGGCTCGCCGCTCGTGCTGCTCGGCGTGGCCCGCCAGGGAGACTGGCTCGAGGCGCTGCTACCGAGCCGGCCGAACGGCTCGACCGGCTGGGTCCGCGCCGCGGACGTCACGACCGCCACCCCGCAGTACGAGGTCAGCGTCTCGCTGGCGGCGCACCAGCTGCGCCTGATCCGCATCAGCGACGGCGCCGTCGTGCTGACGAGCACGGTGGGCATCGGCGCGCCGAACACCCCGACCCCGCCGGGCGAGTACTTCGTCCGGGACCTGTTCCCGACCCACACCATGGATCATCCCTACGGTCCCTTCGCGTTCGGGCTCTCCGGGCACTCGGACGTGCTCATGCACTTCGGGACCGGCGACGGTCGCATCGCCATCCACGGGACGAACCAGCCCGCAAGCATCGGCGCCGACCTGTCGGCCGGCTGCGTGCACGTCCCGAACGACGTCGACCTCGCGCTCATCCCCTACCTGACCCTGGGCACGCCGGTCGTCATCGGCTGAGCCCGGTGCGCCGGCCGACGGCGGCACCGACCGAGCGGCGTCCCGACTAGTGGAAGTCGCGTGACCGCGGGAGCGCCGCGGGGGTGAGGGCGAGGGCCTCGAGGTGGCGGGCCAGGAGGTTCACGACCCCCTGCTGGCGCTCCAGCCGACCCCGGACCCGCAGGGCCGGCGAGGTCCGGGCCACCCGGCGATACCGCTGCCAGACGTCCGGCGTGCAGATCACGTTCACGAGCCCGGTCTCGTCCTCGAGGTTGAGGAACACCACCCCCTTGGCCGTCTCGGGCTGCTGGCGGTGCGTGACCACCCCGGCCACCTCGACGGCGTCGCCGTCGGGCCGGGACCGGAGCGCCTCGGCGGTGACCACCCCCGACGCGGCCAGCTCGTCGCGCACGAACTCGGTCGGGTGCCGGGCCGCGGACAGGCCGGTGGCGGCGAGGTCGGCGGCGGTGGCCTCCACCTCGGTCATGCCCGGGAGCGGCGGCGCGTCGATCCCGGTGACGATGCCGGGCAGGGTGTCGGGGCGGGCGTCGCGCAGGCCGCCGGCCGCCCAGAGCCCCTCCCGCCGGGAGACGCCGAAGGCCGCGAACGCGCCCGCCGTCGCCAGCGACTCGAGGGCGTCGACGGTGGCCCCGGTGCGGCGGGTGAAGTCCTCGAGATCCGTGAACGGCCGCTCGGCGCGGGCCTCGTCGATCCGGTCCAGCAGCCGGTCGGCGAGGCCCCGCACGTAGCGCAGGCCGATCCGCACCGCGTGCGTGGACACGTCGGCGTGCCACCCCGGCCGGGGGACGCCGATCGGCCCGACGTCGGCGGTGCGGGGCTCGAGGGTGCAGTCCCGCCGGGACGCCTGGACGCAGGGGCCGAGGACCTGCACCCCGTGGCGGATCGCGTCCCGCACGATCGTGTGGGACGAGTAGAAGCCCATCGGCTGCGCGTTCAGCAGCGCGCCGGAGAACTCGGCCGGGTAGCGCCGCTTCACCCACGCGCTCGCGTACACCAGGTAGGCGAAGCTCACCGAGTGGCTCTCGGGGAACCCGAAGTCGGCGAACGCCTCGAGCTTGCGGGCGATCTCCTCGGCGGTCTCGCCGGTGATCCCCCGCTCCGCCATGCCTCGCAGCAGGCGGTCACGCATGGCCGCCATGCGCGCCCGTGAGCGCTTCGACCCCATCGCCTGACGGAGCTGGTCCGCCTCGCCCGGGGTGAACCCGGCGGCGTCGATGGCGATCTGCATGAGCTGCTCCTGGAAGAGCGGCACCCCCAGGGTCTTGCGCAGGCAGGGCTCGAGGATCGGGTGGGGGTACGTGACCGGCTCCTCCCCGCTGCGCCGCCGCAGGTAGGGGTGCACCGAGCCGCCCTGGATCGGGCCCGGCCGGATGAGCGCCACCTCGATGACGAGGTCGTAGAAGGTGCGAGGACGCAGACGAGGCAGCGTCGCCATCTGGGCTCGGCTCTCGACCTGGAACACCCCGATGGTGTCGGCGGCGCAGAGCAGGTCGTAGACCTCGTCCTCTTGGGGGATGGTGGCGAGGTCCACCTCGGTGCCCTCGTGCACGCGGACCAGGTCGGCGGCGAGGTGCAGCATCGTGAGCATCCCGAGACCGAGCAGGTCGAACTTCACGAGGCCGGCGGCGGCGCAGTCGTCCTTGTCCCACTGGAGCACCGACCGGTCCTCCATGCGGGCCCACTCGACGGGGCAGAACTCCACGAGCGGCCGGTCGGCCATGACCATCCCGCCCGAGTGGATGCCGAGGTGGCGCGGGTAGTCGAGGACCTGGCGGGCCAGGTCCAGCACCAGCTCGGGGACCGGCGGCGCCCCGTCGGAGGCGACGACGTCGTCGAAGGCCTCCTCGCGCGACCGCCACCGGTCGATCCACTTCGTGAGGGCGTCGGCGTGGCCCGGGGACAGCCCGACCGCCTTCGCCATCTCGCGCAGCGCCGAGCGGGGCCGGTAGGAGATGACGTTGGCGACCTGGGCGGCCCGGTCCCGCCCGTACCGCTGGTAGAGGAACTGGATCACCTCCTCGCGGCGCTGGTGCTCGATGTCGAGGTCGATGTCCGGGGGCCCGTCCCGCTCCGGGGACAGGAAGCGCTCGAAGAGCAGCCCGAGGGCGACGGCGTCGGCCTTCGTGATGCCGAGCGCGTAGCAGACGGCGCTGTTCGCCGCGCTGCCCCGACCCTGGCAGTAGATGTCGTGCTGGGCGCAGAACGACACGATCTCGTCGAGCAGCAGGAAGTAGCCCGGGAAGTTGAGCTGCTCGATCACGTCGAGCTCGTAGGCCAGCTGACGCACCGCCTGGTCGTGGTTCGGGTGGCTGGCCGGGTAGCGCAGGGCGGCTCCCCGCCAGGTGAGCTCGCGCAGCCACGAGATGTCGCTGTGGCCGGGCGGGACGTCGAGGTCGGGGAGGTCGGGTGCGGCCAGGCGCAGGTCGAACGCGCACGCGCCCGCCACGTCGAGCGTGCGCTCGACCGCGCCGGGCCAGCGGGCGAACCGGCGCGCCTGCTCTGCCGGCCGGCGGAGCTGCGCCAGCGGCGAGGCCGGCAGCCAGCCGTCGAGCTCGTCGAGCGAGCGCCGGGCGCGGATGGCGGCGAGCGCGGTGGCGAGCGGCTGCTGGCGGCTGGTCGCGTAGTGGACGTTGTTCGTGGCCACGACCTCCACCCCGGCGTGGGCCGCGACCTCGGCGAGGGCGTCGTTGCGGTGACGGTCGAGGGGGTCGCCGTGGTCCCACAGCTCGACGAGGACCCGGTCCCGCCCGAACGCGGCCACGAGGCGCTCGAGGGCCCGGCGGGCGGCGGCGGGACCGGCGGTGAGCAGCGCGCGCGGCACCGGGCCCTTGCGGCACCCGGTCAGCACCACCCAGGCGTCGTTCGTGACGCTCGCCCGGCCGCCGCTGGCGTGCACGCCGACGCGGGCGGCCTCGGCGAGGCCGGCCAGCGTGAAGCGAGGGGCGCCCTTCTCCCCCGCCAGCTGCCCCTCGCTGATGGCCCGGGCCAGGCGGGCGTGCCCCCGCGGCCCCTCCGCCAGCACCACGAGGTGCTCGCCCGGGGGGTCGGCGGCCCCGTTCGCGGGCTCCCGGGCCTCCAGCGTGAGCTCGGCGCCGAAGACCGTCGGCAGCCCCACGCCGGCGGCCGCGGCCGCGAACCGGACGATGCCGTAGAAGCCGTCGTGGTCGGTGACGGCGAGGGCCGACAACCCGAGGCGGGCCGCCTCGTCGACGAGCTCCTCGGGGTGGCTGGCCCCGTCGAGGAACGAGAAGTTCGTGTGGCAGTGCAGCTCGGCGTACAGGTGGCACCCCCCGGGCCCGGGGGCGTCACCCTATCGAACACATGTTCGAGGCTCCAAGTGCCCGGGGATGTGCGGGCTGACAAACCCAAGACCCAACGCGCCGGCTGGGACACGGGGCTCAACCCCTATTGCGCGCTGCCCTGGCGGTAGGCGGTCACCTTGATCTCGACCAGGAAGCGAGAGTCGACCAGCTTGTCGACACCCACCATCGTGCTCGCCGAGAGCCCGCTCTGGAACAGCTCGTGGCGAATGGCGTCGCCGGCTGCCACCGCGGCCTCATGGTCACCGACGAAGAAAACCGTCTGGTCGGCGATATCCGCCAGCGTGCAGCTGAACTGGCTGAGAGCGTCGGCGATGCTGCGGTAGGCGATTCGCATCTGGCTCTCGATGTCGGCCGGAACGGTGAGTGTCTCGGGGTCGAGGCCGACCATGCCCGAAACGTGGACCGTGTCGCCAGATGCCACGGCGAGCGAGAACGGCAAGGCGCCGTCGAACGGGTCGTATCGCTCTAATCCCATGCCCCTCCTTAGCAGCGGGCGAGTGTGCGGTCTCGCGCTGGGTTCGTCAAGCCGCTCATCACCAAGTGCCCGGGTGGGTGGGCCCTCGCCCGCCGCCGTGGCCCCCGGCCCGCCGGGCCCGAAGGCCAGGACCCCGGCCGCCTCGTCCGGCTCGGAGCCGGCGTTGCCGGGTCGACCGCCCCCGCCCGCGCCCGACCCGGGCCGCCTACTCGCTCGACAGGAACGGGACGAGCCGCTCGCGTTGGATCAACAGGATCGACGTGACGAGCACCCACAGGGGGAAGAGCACGAAGGGGAAGAAGACCACGCCCCCCAGCTGGGCGGCGGCGACGACGAAGCCGGAGATGATCAGCCAGAGCGGGAGCGTCCGGTCCTGGCGGGCGAGCAGCGACGCGAGCAGGACGAACAGGCCCGCCGCCAACGCACCCGCGACCAGCAAGAGCGCGAAGCCGATCGAGTCGAACTGCTGCGGGAGCTCGTTCACGGGGACGGGCGTGCTGCCGAACTCCTTCGCGCCGGGGATGCTCGCCCGGATGAGCGCCGAGACCAGCGCGACGGCGGCGAAGACCGACCCGAAGGTGAACATGAGCCCACCGCGGTCACGGACGCGCTCTCGCAGGCTCCACGCGAACCAGACGAACGCGAGCACACCCAGCACCATGAGGTAGGCGCCGATGATCGCTTGCGTCCGGTGGTCGCTGTTCTTCCACCACGTCGCCCACTTCAGCGTGCGCACGGCGCTGCGGCTGTCGGTCGGGGTGGGAAACACGAGGAAGCCGGCCACGAACAGCGCGACGAACGCAATCCCCATCCACGGCCCGAGGCGGGCGAGTCGGGATCCGCCTTCGTCTGCACTCACCTGATGCCTCCTCGGCGACCCGCGTCGGATCGCGTGCGGTCGTCGCTTCCTACCCCTGACGCGGCGCGACAGTCTCCGAGACGCGAACGGAGCGCGTCAAGGACGCTCACGACCCGTTCACGGGGCGGCGCCGAGCGTCCACGAACCGGAGACCAGGACGCCGCGGCAGAGGCGCACCGCCGCGAGCCGCCCGCTGACCCCGGGCACCGGGCTGACCGTCGCCCCGGCTTCACCGACCGATGATCCGTCCCGCCCGCTGCCTTCACAGTCCGGGGCTATCCCGGGGGGAGATCGAGAGCATCGGAGGGCGGCCATGGAGAGCACTGCGAGTTCCCAGGGCCCGGCGGCGGCCGACCGACCGACGCGTGCGGGGCTCGCGGTGGGGCTCATCACCGTCACGGCCCTCGTCGTCGGCCTCGTCACCCGCGGCGCCGGCGTCGTCGGGATCGCCGTGCTCTTCCTGCTGTTCGTGCCGCTCGAGAAGGTGTTCGCGCTCCGACCGCAGCGGGTGTTCCGTCGCGGCTTCCTCACCGACCTGACCCACCTGCTCGTGAACAACGTGCTCATCACCGTCGGGGTCCTCGTGGCCCTGGTCGTGGCCATGATCCCGTTCTTCTGGGTCCGACGGCTCGACATCGCCGGCGCCCTGCCCGCCGCGGTCGCGGTCACGCTGGCGGTGCTCATCGTGCTGGTCGGGCAGTACTGGGCGCACCGCCTGACGCACCAGGTGCCGTTCCTGTGGCGGTTCCACGCCGTGCACCACAGCATCGAGAACATGGACTGGCTCGCCTCTGCTCGCGTGCACCCGATCGACCAGGTCTTCACCCACGGCGCGGTGGTGATCCCGCTGTACCTCCTCGGGTTCAGTGGCGGCACCTTCGGCGGCGTGGTCGTGTTCTTCACGCTGCTGGCGCTGTTCCAGCACGCCAACGTGCGGCTGCGGTTCCCGGTGGTGCGGTGGGTCATCAACACGCCCGAGTGGCATCACTGGCACCACGCCTTGGACCGCGAGGCCATCAACACGAACTTCGGGACTCCTGTCGTCGACAAGCTCTTCGGCACCGCCTACCTGCCGCGCCATCGGTGGCCGTCGGGGTTCGGGACGTCCGAGCCGGTCCCGCCGGTCGGCTACGGGCGCCAGCTCGGCTACCCGTTCACCGCGGCCGCTCGCGCCGGCGCGGCGTCCGGGTAGTGCCCGCGCTCACCGGGTGGCGGGCGCGCGCCCTGGCGGTGGCGATCGACCTCGGGGGTCAGTCGTAGATCGCCTCGATCCCGGCCCGTCCCCCCTCCACCACGACGAGGCAGGCGACGTCGGTCACCTCGGTGCGCGCCACGACCTGCCAGAGCGCCCGGCGGCGACGACTGACCCGGTCCCACCAGCAGACGTCCTGGGGCCAGGGCCCGGCCCAGGCCACGACGTCGGCGACCCCGAGCGGGTCGCCCACGAGGCGGGCCGGCGCCGCCGAGGCCTCGCCCCGTCCCGACACCAGCACGGGCTCCCCGTCGGCGTCGAGCAGCGCGACCGGGAGCCGGGACTCGAAGACGCGGGCCGGCGGCGGCCCGGGCACCGCGCCGGGCCAGGTCGGGGCCTCCGGTCCCGGGTCGCCGTCGCGGGCCTCGCCCCACGGCACCCAGCCCGTCCGCTCGCTCGGGATGCGTCCGCCGCGGGGCAGGACGGTGACGACCGCGCTCGGTCCCACCATCGCCTGGAGGCGGGCCAGGGCCCGGTCGGCCCGGTCGCCGGCGGCGGCGTCGCCGCCCCAGAAGCCGAGCTGGCGCCCGGTCGCCGCCACGACCTGGTCGGGGACCAGGCGCACGAGGGTGAGGCCCCCGGTGGCGTCGTCCTCGGCGGCCTCGCCGCCGCGGGTGAGCCACCCGTCGAGCTGCCAGCGCACCCGGGTGGCGAGGCCGGTGGCGGTGAGCGCGCCCTCGTGGCGCCAGCAGCGCGAGAGCCGCTCGCCGTGCTCGGTCTCGGCGTCGACGACGACCTGGGTGCAGGTGAGGCCTCGCGCCGCCAGCCGGTCGAGCAGCCGGTCGGCGAGGCCCTTGGCGACGAAGGCGACCTCCTCGACCCGGGTGGCCGGCGGGTCGAACTCCCAGGTCTCGACGAGCTCGGGCGGCGCCGGGGCCGGGCGCACCGCGTGCTCGCCGAGGCCGCGGGCCAGCCGGTGGGCGCGGACCCCGGCGGGCCCGAAGCGGGCGAGCACGGCCGAGCCGGGCAGGGCCGCGAAGTCCCCGAGGCGCTCCAGGCCGAGGCGGGTGAGGAGCTCGGGCAGGCCCTCGGCGTCGTCGAGCACGTCGACCGGCCAGGAGGCGAGGAAGGAGGGGGTGTCGCCCGGCGCGACGACGTGGGCGTCGCCGGGGCGGGCGCGTCGGGCCGCCAGCCGCGCCGCGAACCGGCCGTCGGCGACCCCGACCCTCGCCTCGGCGAGGCCGATCTCGGTCAGGGCGGCCCCGACGCGTCGACCCAAGCCGGCGTCGCCGCCGAAGTAGCGGGCGGGCCCGCGGGTGGGGAACGTCAGCACCCCCGGCTGCTCGAGCACCAGCCCCGGGGTGACCGCCTCGACGGCGCGGGCGACCACCTCGAAGGCGCGCGCCTCGACCGCGGGGTCGGCGTCGAGCACGACGAGGCCCGGACAGCGGGCCTCCGCCTCGCGGCGGCGCAGCCCGCGTCGGACCCCGTCACGGCGCGCCTCGCTCGACGCGGCGCGCACGAGCGTCCCGTGGGCGCCGGGCTCGACGACCGCGACCGGCTGGCCCGCCCGCGCCGGGACCGCCCGGCGGGCCACGACGACGGGCCAGTCCGGGCACCAGACGCAGAGGGTCCGTTCAGCCGGCGAGGACACCGGCCTGTTCCCGCGTGCCGGTGACGAGCCGCACCCGGGGCGGCCGGGTGGCGAGGAGACCGCCGCCGCCGCCGAGACCCGACCACGGGCCCCCTTCGACGTGGACCCGCTGGGTCGCGCTGGCCGGCCACGGGCTCCGCGGCGCGGCGAGGGGCACCAGGACGACCCCCCGCTCGCGGGCCCGGGCCGCGAGGCGGTGGGCGTCGCCCGGTCGGAGGTGCCGCGGCACCTCGGCCACCGCCACGCTCACGCCGTCGAGCAGCACGGCGACCGCCGCGGCCCAGCGGTCGGGGGGAACCCGCCGGGCCACGGCGAACCGTTCGAGGGCGACCCCGGCGGCGGCGACCGCCTCGCCGCCGAGCGTGCCGTCGAGGTCGACGACCGCCGCCCACTCCCCGACGCTGGTCGCCGCCGCGCACAGCGACAGGGCCGCCGAGGTCGCCCCCGTCCCCACCCCTCCCTCCACCACCACGACCGACCCCCGCACGACCTCCGGCAGGAGCCGGCCGAGCGGGCCGGGCACGGGCAGGGTCCGCGCCCAGGCCGGCACGACGGGGCGGGTCCGCTGGTGGACCTCGGTCAGACGGGCTCGGGCGACGGGGTCCCGGGACGGGAGCGCAGCCAGCCTCATCCCCCCGGTCTAGCGAACATACGTTCGATAGGCAAGAGCGGGGGTGAGGCGTCCCGGCGGGGGCGACACCCGCGGCTCGTCACCGCGTGCGCGTCGTCACCCCGACCCCCGAGCCCACGGCGCGGCCGCCGGCGCGGGCAGCCGCTTCACGGCGCTCAGGAGGCACAGCATCGGGATCCGATGCCACCCTTCCGAGCGCGTGGCGCCGCCGGCGTCGAGCCAGCACGGCTCGCGGAGCGCCTCGATGACGAAGCCGCTCGCTTCGAGCTCTCGGGTGTAGGACTCGAGGGGTCGGTGCATCGAGTGGAACGTCATCGCCAGGCCGGCCCGCTCGGCGCGATCCGCGTACGGGAACGTCGCCAAGTACGAGCCCGTGATCACGAACGGGGCGTCCGGCGACGGGTCGGCGAACCGGCCCGCCGAGTTGATGGGGTGCACGAGCGCCAGCACGAATCGGCCGCCGGCGCGGAGGACTCGGGCGGTCTCGCGCACGGCGCCGCCGAGGTCATCGACGTCCTGGAGCGACAGGCAGGCGACGGCGAGGTCGGCCGACCCGGCGCGCAGCGGGAGGCGGGCCAGGTCCGCCACGACGGCGTCGGTCGGCTCGTCGTGCGTCGCGGCCAGGCGCGCCATCGTCGGGGAGCTGTCGAGCCCGAGCACGCGGTGGCCGGCGGCGCGCAGCTCCCGCGCCAGCCGCCCTTCACCCGAGCCGAGATCGAGCGTGAGCGAGCCGGCGGCCGGCAGGAGCGCGGCCAGCTCGGGGAGGGTGTGGTGCCAGAAGGCGTCGTGGCCGGGGGCGCGAGCCCAGACCGCCCACGCCTCGGCCTCCTCGTCCCACGCCCGGCGCAGCGGGCCGGTCACTCGGCGGCGGGCTCGGGGGGCGTCACCGGCTCGACGCCGATGGCGCGCAGCGCGTCCGGCGACCAGCCCGCCTCGTCGCCGTAGTAGCCGAAGAGGTGGCGGATGGCGTGCTCCACCTGACCCTCGAGCTCGCCCCACCGGTCCGGCGGCGCCTCGACCGTCACCGCGCTCGAGTACACGGTCACGCGGGTGGCGCCGAGGTCGAAGAGCCGGCGGGCGAGGACGTCGGGGGGTCGCGCCCCGCTGGTGTCGTCGACCGTCGTGTACCGCTCGATGGCCATGCCGGTGATCGAGCGGTTGCAGTCGAAGATCATCACCGCGGGGGACGCCCCACGCCGCGCCGTCACCGTGATGTCCTGGCCCACGCCGGCGACTCTAGAGGTCGGAACGACGGACGGGGCGCCGAGCGCGGTCGCTCACACGAAGAGGCGACCCGGCGGCGGCGGGACGCCGCGCCAGCACAGGCCGTCCATGAAGATCCACGAGCGGCGGTGGATGGCGCTCGGGCCGTAGCCGCGCAGCGCGCACTGGTGCGCGGGCGCCGGGTAGCCCACGTTCGACTCGAAGTCGTACGGCGGGTAGTGCTCGGCCTCGTCCATCATGATGGCGTCGCGCGTCACCTTCGCGACGCAGGACGCGGCGGCGACGGCGAGCACCGACACGTCGCCCCGCACGACCGTCGTCACCCGGTCGCCGCCGGCCAGGTAGTCGTAGTTGCCGTCGAGGATGATGCGGTCGGGCTCGTAGCCCTGGGCCGAGAGCTCGGCGAGGGCTCGGCGCCCGGCGACGCGCAACGCCATCGTCATCCCGAGCGCGTCGCACTCCTCGTACGAGGCGTGGCCGACGCCGATCGCCAGCGCCCACCCGCGGACGGCGCTGGCCGCCCGCTGCCGCTCGGGACGGGTCAGCAGCTTCGAGTCGCGGATGCCGCGGAGGTGCTCCGGCGCCGAGACGACGGCGCCCACGGTGACCGGGCCCGCCCACGCCCCGCGGCCGACCTCGTCGACGCCGACGACGACCCGGTCCCCCGCCTGCCAGCAGCGCCGTTCGAGGCGGAGGGTCGGGAACGTCACCAACGGGAACCTATCCGTTCACCCACGCGCAACACCTCCGGTTCCGAGGCGTCATCTCGCCTCGGTAGCATGCTCCCGGATGCAGCCCGGCACGCGGATCGAGGTCCGCTCTCGCTACGACCGTCGATGGGCCCGAGGCTTCGAGGTGGACGCCATCGTCGACGAGGCCAGCGACCACCCGGCCCAGTACCGGGTGCGCCGCCGCTCGGACGGCGCCGTGCTCCCGGCCCTCTTCGTGGACGACGAGGTCCGCGAGGAGCACCGGGGCCGCTCCATGTGGTGGATCTGACCGCTCAGCCGCCCTGGCGGAGCCGCGCCACCAGCTGATCGACGGGCACCGCCTGGAGCGTCATCGTGCGCATCGTGCCCCGCGCCGCGAGCGTGATCGCCGCGGTGGCGAGGGTCGCCTCGTCGGGGGCCTCGATGATGTTCAGGAAGTCCCACTGCCCCATCAGGGCGTACTGGGCGACGACCCGCAGCCCCATCGACTCGACCTCCTCGGTCACCTCCCGGATGCGGTCCGGGTTCTCGCGCACGGTGGCCCAGCCGTCCGGCCCAAGCGTCGTCAGCATCACGTAGGTCCCCACGGCGGGGAGCGTAGAGCGCGCGCCCCGAGGGAGCGAGGACGGCCGAGGGCCGCCGTCACTCGAGGCGGGCGATGTTGTCGGCCTCGGAGGCGTCGGGCTCGGCGGTGAACCAGGCGTCGAGCACCTCGCGCGCCACCTCGGGGCTCGTGAGCCGCAGGCCCATCACCACCACGTTGGCGTCGTTCCAGCGACGAGCCCCCGCGGCCGTGGCGGCGTCGGTGCAGAGCGCGGCGCGGACGCCGCGCACCTTGTTGGCGGCGATCGACGCGCCGGTCCCGGTCCAGCAGAAGAGCACCGCGGTGTCGCAGGTCCCGGAGGCCACGAGCTGGCCGACGTCGTGGCCGACCTCGGCCCACGCCTTGGCCTCGCCGGCGGGCGGACCGACGAGCACGAGCTCGTGACCGCGACGCGCGACATCCTCGACGACGGCCTCGGTCAGCGGCGTCTGCTCGTCGGAGCCGATCGCCACGCGCATGCGGGCAGGTTACGACAGCAGCGCGGCGTGCACGTCGGCGAGCGTCGCGAAGCGGCGGTGGGGCACCTCCTGCAGCGCGCACCACTGGGCCAGGCGACCCTTCGCGAACACGAGGTCGGCGAGCAGCGCCGCCTTGCGGTCGCTCGTCCCGTCGCCGACGAGCACCGTCGTCCGCCCGGCGTGGCGGGCCTCCTTGATCGGCGCCTGCTTGCAGACCCCGCACGTCGAGCACGGGCAGCAGCGGTCCTCGTGCGGGAACTCGAGGCGGCGGGCGGCCCAGTCGACGTGGTTCGTGAGCACCCGGACGCCGGCGGCGGCGCAGACCTCCTCGGCCCGGAAGCCGAACCCGTCCGAGACCACGACCAGCTCGGCGCCGGCGTCCCGCAGCGCGGCGACGAGCCCCTCGAACCCGGGGTCGAGCGGCACGTCACCGGCGGCGGCCCGGAGCGTCGTCTCGTCGGCGTGGAGGAGGTCCCACTGGCCGACGAGGCACTCGCGGCTCCCGATCGTCCCCGCCCGGTACTCGTCGCGCAGCGTCAGCCACTCGTCGCCGGCGAAGCGGTCGAGGAGGTGCTGGCCGACGTCGCGCTCGGTGACGGTCCCGTCGAAGTCCAGGAACACCGACGTCCGCGGGAGGTCGAGCGACAGGCTCGGCATCGGACGATGCTACGCGGGTCGTGGTCGGCCGCCCTCGTAGGCTGCGCCGATGGCCTCGCCCCGCGCCCCCAGCTCGGTGACCGAGCGCCGCGCGCCGGGCCCGACGACGGTCGCCATCGTGCCGCACACCCACTGGGACCGTGAGTGGTACCTGCCGTTCCAGGTGTTCCGGGTCCGGCTCGTGGCGCTGCTCGACGCGCTGCTCCCGCTCCTCGAGCGGGACCTCTCGTACGCGCGCTTCCTGCTCGACGGCCAGACCGCGGTGCTCGACGACTACCTCGCCGTCCGCCCCGAGGCGGCGGCGCCGCTCGGCCGGCTCGCCGCCAGCGGTCGCCTCCAGGTCGGCCCGTGGATGATCCTCATGGACGAGTTCATGGTCTCGGGCGAGACGCTCGTGCGCGACCTCCAGCTCGGGATGGCCCGCGCCGCCGAGCTCGGGGGCGGCATGCGCGTGGGGTACCTGCCCGACATGTTCGGGCACGTGGCCCAGATGCCGCAGCTGCTCGCCCAGGCCGGCTTCGAGCACGCGGTGGTGTGGCGGGGCGTCCCCGCCGCGGTCACGAGGACGGCGTTCTGGTGGGAGGCGCCGGACGGCTCCCGGGTCCGGGCCGAGTACCTCTACGGCTCGTACTCGAACGGCCGCGACCTGCCGGAGGACGCCAAGGCCCTCGTGGGGCGCGCCCACGGCTACGAGCTCGAGCTCGGGGACGCTCGCCTGCCCGACGGCGCGCTCCTGCTCATGAACGGCACCGACCATCAGCTCCCGCAGCCCTGGCTCGGTCGCGTCGTCGCCGAGGCCAACGCCATCCAGGACGACTACCGGTTCGTCGTCACGTCGCTCCCGGAGTACCTGCCGACCCAGCCCACCGCCGGCCTGGCGACGTGGCCGGGCGAGCTCCGCTCGGGGGCCCGCGCCAGCGTGCTGATGGGCGTGGCGTCGAACCGCGTCGACGTCCATCGGGCCTGCGCCGTCGCCGAGCGGGCGCTGGAGCTGCGGGCCGAGCCGCTGTCGGCGCTGCTGCGGCCCGCCCGGGACTACCCGGCGGCGCTCCTCGAGATCGGCTGGCGGCAGCTGGTGCTGAACAGCGCCCACGACTCCTCGTGCGCCTGCAGCCACGACGAGGTCGTCGACGCCGTCCTCGTCCGCTACCACGAGGCCCGCCAGGTCGGCGACGCCCTGGTCCGCGACGCCCTCCACGCGCTCGCGGGGCGGGTGGCCGCCCCCGCCGGCGCCACCCTCGTCGTGAACCCCACCCGGTCCGCGCGCGGCGGGCTCGTCGAAGGGGTCGTGCCTGGCGCCGGCCCGATGCACCTCGAGGCCGACGACGGCACGCCGTGCGCGACCCAGGTCACCTGGGAGCTCGGGACCGAGGGCTTCCAGACCGTCGTGACGGGCCAGAAGGTGCGCTGGGTCCTCGAGCTCCTGCGCGGCTCCGAGTTCGCGGCCGCGACGATCGCCGAGGTGACCCGGGTCGAGCTCGCCCCGGACGACTGGGAGTACACGTTCCGCGCCGCGCGTCCGGGCGAGCCGGCGATCGACCTCGAGCCCACGCGCGAGGAGCTACTGGCCCTCGCCGAGGCCGGCGCCACGATCCGCTTCAAGCAGCAGCTGGCACCGACGCGCGGGATCGTCTTCGCCGCCGACTCGGTGCCCGGGTTCGGCTGGCGCACCTACCGGGCGGTCGGGGGCGACGGGCCCGCGACCGCCGTGCGCGCCGCCGGCACCCGGCTCGAGAACGAGCACCTGACCGTGGCCGTCGACCCCGACGACGGCCGGCTCACGATCGAGACCCGAGACGGGGTCCGCATGGAGGGCCTGAACCGGCTCGTCGACGGCGGAGACGGCGGGGACACGTACAACTACTCGCCGCCGACCGTCGACCAGGTCGTCGACCGGCCGGCCACGGTATCGGTAGCGGTGGTCGAGCGGGGGCCGGTGCGGGCCGCGCTCGAGGTCAGCGCAGCCTACCGGTGGCCGGTGGGCGCGGTCGGTGACCGGCGCGCCTGCGAGCGCCGCCAGGTCCAGACCGTGACCGGCGAGGTGCGCACCCGTCTCGAGCTGCGGGTCGGCGAGCGGTTCCTGCGGGTGCGGGTGACGGTCGAGAACCGGGCTCGCGACCACCGACTGCGAGCCCACTTCCCGCTGCCGGTGACGGTGACGGGCTCGGACGCCGAGTGCGCCTTCGCGGTGGTCCGTCGGGGCCTCACCGCCGAGGGCGGGCCGCACGAGGCCGGGCTGCCGACGTTCGTGTCGCGCCGCTTCGTGGACGTCTCGGACGGCGAGGTCGGCCTCGGCGTGCTCCACGACGGCCTCCTCGAGTACGAGGTCGTCGAGGACGGACGGGAGCTCGCGCTCACGCTGCTGCGCGCGACGGGGTACCTGTCGCGCGTCGAGCCCGCGCTGCGTCCCAACCCGGCCGGCCCGCTGGACCCGCTCGAGGGTCCCCAGCTGCAGGGCCGCCAGGTCGCCGAGTACGCGCTGCTGCCCCACCGGGGCGACTGGGCCGCCGCCGACCTGTACGCCGCCGCGGCCGAGTTCCTCGTGCCGCTCGAGCGGGCGCGCGTCGGGACGACGACCGGGGTCGAGGCCGCGACCGGCGCGGCGCTGCGGGTGGACGGCGCCGAGGTCTCGGCCGTCGCCCGCGAGGCCGCGCTCCTCTCGGTGCGGGTCTTCAACCCTTCGCCGTCCCGCTCGGAGGTCACGGTGGAGCACGACGGCGCGCCGGCCCGCGGCTACGTGGTCGACCTGCTCGGACGACCGCTCGAGCCCTTCGAGGGCGGGATCTCGCTGCGTCCGTGGGGGATCGCGACGCTGCGGCTCAGCGGGTGAGCGCGAACACCGCCACCGGCTCCGCGAAGCCGGCCACGGTGTGCCGCCCGCGCGCCTCGACCCGTCCCGGATCGAGCCCGCGCGCGGTGTCGGCGTCGAGGAGCACCTGCCCCGGCTCGGCGAGGCGTTCGAGGCGCGCCGCCAGGTTGACGACGGGGCCGAAGAGGTCGCCCTCGCGGGCGAGCACGGTGCCGCCGGCGAGCCCGATCCGCATGGTGGGCAGCTCGGTGGCGGCGAGGAGCTGACCGGCGACCGCGGCCGCGTCGGCGGCCGTGCCCGCGACGAACATCGCCTCGTCGCCGATCAGTTTCACGAGGCGAGCGCCGGGTCCGGCGACGGCGTCGAGCACGCGCTGCTCGAAGCTCGCGACCAGCGCGTCGAGCTCGCGGGTGGAGAGCCGCTCGTTCAAGGCGCTGTAGCCGACGAGGTCGGCGAAGCCGATGACGGCGTCGGTGGTGCTGGCCTCGGAGGGGCTCACGCCCCAGAGGGCGTAGCGGCGGGCCGCCTCGACGAGATGCCGTCGGTGCACGGATTCGAACATCGGGTAGATGCGGGGCACGACCGACGACGCCAGGTCGACGAACCGGCTCGCGATGTCGACGTTCCCGGCCCCGGACTGGCGGAGGGGGGCCTCGACGCCGGTGCGCACGAGCTGGATCGAGGAGTCGGCGAGCCGCGACAGCGCCGCGCCGGTCACCCGGGCCTGCGACACCGCCCCGTCGACGCCGAGGGCGTCGGCCACGAACGCGAAGAAGGCGAGCGTGTCGACGTCGGCGTCGGTGCACACGGCCTCGTCGGCGGCCGGGAGGGCGAAGCCGAGCGCCCGCCAGACCCGGGCCGCGAGGTCCGGCGCTACTCCGGCGGCGCGGGCCGCGTCGGCCAGGGTGAGCCGCGGGGGCCGGTCGAGCATCACGCGCTCGGCCGCGAGGGCGTGCAGCCGGGCGCCCTCGATCGCGCTGCGGATCTCGTCGACGCTGGCGCCGTGCTCGAGGGCGAGCCGCAACAGGCTGAGCCGCTCCGCCGCGCCCGGGGCGTCGGGGTCGTAGAGGCCGAGCGTCTCGAGCTCGGCGGCGTCGGTCACGCCACCCGGGCCGGGAGCAGCGCGTCGCCCGCCGCCGCCTCGGTCGTCCACGTCGGGTCCAGCCCCGGGGCGCGCAGGCGCGTCCCGGCGGGGCCGTCCCAGAACAGCACCGGGCGGGGCCCGTGCCAGCGCACCGCGTAGGAGAGGGGGCCGCGCCGGGTCGGCGCGCCGTGGACGGCGAGGTCGTGGCCGTGCCACGCCGGCGGCAGGTCGGCGAGGAGGGTGACGGTGCCGTGGTTGGTCTCGTGGGCGAGCAGGGAGCGGGCGGCCAGGAGCAGCCGCGGGCCGGGCCGGTCGGCGACGACGTCGGACCACCGCGCCGGCGGCGCCGGCCGGCGCCGGGCGACCCGGCGGCCCCGCCAGCCCAGGCCGGCCCACGCCGCCGCCGCCTCGGCGTCGAAGCCCCAGTCCTCGAGCGCGGCGGCGACGAGGGGGTCGACGGGCGCCCGCGCCGCGCCCAGCAGCGTGGCGGCGCGGGCGGCTCGGAGCGAGCGCGTGAGGGCGGCGTCGGGCAGCTCGGCTTGCAGGCCCCGTTCGAGATGGGTCAGCCAGCCCCGCGCCGCCTCGGCCGGTGACGGCAGCGGGCGCCGGGGCGGGCCCGCGTCGGCGTCGGCGAGGGTCAGCGCCGCCCGCAGCGAGGTGCGGTGCGCGACCGGGTGCACGAAGGCGGCGACGAGGCGCCCGGCCCGGTCGTGCCGGGGGACGAACGGACCGCCGTCGGCGCGGCCGGCTCGCAGCCGCTCCTCGGTGGTGCCGTCGCTGGTCGCCACCCAGCGGGACGGCGCCCGCGGCGTCGTGAGCGCGGGTCGGCCGTCGACGAGGACGGTGCCGCCGTCGACGGCGAGGCGGTGGGCCCCCCGCACGACGAACGCGAGCGCGAAGGGCGCCGGCGACTCGTTGGCGACGTCGAGGACTGCGAGGTCGGCGCCGCCGACGGCGTAGGCGTGCTGGACGGCGTCGCCGCCGGGGACCCGCACGGCGGTGCGCACCACCGGCACCGCGTCGACGAGGGACTGGCGCGTCGAGGGCTCGCAGGCAGGATCGTGCCAGCGGTCGTCGGCGCCGATCGACCAGTCGAGGGTCCACGGCACGTCGAGGGGAGCGACGCCGCCGTGCTCGTCGACCGAGGCCTGTCGGGCCGATCCGACCGTCCCGATCGTGGTGCCGGTCACCGGATGCCGTGCAGCTCGGCTTTCGCCTCGCGCAGCATGAGCGTGGGCACGAGGTCGGCGGGGCGACGGCCCTCGTAGAGCACCGCGCCGACCATCGCCGCGATCGGCATGTCGATCCCGTGCCGCGCCGCGAGCTCGAGCACCGCGCCGGTGCTCTTCACCCCTTCGGCCACCATGTTCGTCTCGGCGACGATCTCGTCGAGCGACCGGCCCCGGCCGAGCTCGACGCCGACGTGCCGGTTGCGGCTCTTCGGGCTCGTGCACGTCGCGACCAGGTCGCCCATCCCCGCCAGGCCCGAGAACGTGAGCGACTCGCCGCCGAGGGCGACGCCGAGCCGGGCCAGCTCGGCGAGGCCGCGCGTGATGAGCGCGGCCTTCGTGTTGTCCCCGTAGCCGAGGCCGGCCGCGATGCCGGCGGCGATTGCGATCACGTTCTTCAGGGCGCCGGCGATCTCGCACCCGGTGACGTCGGGGTTCGTGTACACCCGGAACGTCGTGGTCATGAAGACCTGCTGGAGCCACTCGGCGGTGCCGGGGTCCTCGACCGCCACCACCGACGCCGTGGGCTGGCCCTCGGCGACCTCGCGCGCCAGGTTCGGCCCCGTGAGCACCCCGATGCGGTCGCCGCGGTGCCCCGGCAGCGTGGCCGCGACGACCTCCGTCATGCGCAGCAGCGACCCCTGCTCGACGCCCTTGGCGAGGCTGATCACCGGGACGTCGGCCGCGACCGCCGGCGCGGCGTCCTCGAGCACCGCCCGCAGCCCGTGGGACGGGACCGCGAGCACGACGACCTCGCCGTACTCGCAGGCTTGGCGCAGGTCGGCGACGGCGCGCAGGGAATCGGGCAGCACCAGGCCCGGCAGGTACGTCGGGTTCTCGTGCTCGCGGTCGATGCGCTCGGCGAGCGCCGGGTCGCGGGCCCAGAGCACCACGTCCGCGGTCGGCGCCAGGAGCGCCGCCACCGCCGTGCCCCAGGAGCCGGCACCGACGACCGCGACCCGGTCGCTCACGACGGCGTCGACCCCGAGGCGTCGAGGCGCCGCACCGCGGTCTCGGGTCGGCGGACCCACCACGCCCCTTCGCCCGGGGCCGGACGCTGCGGGTACAGCGCGCGCGCCCGGGCGACGGCGGCGGCGATGGCGTCCATGATCCGGTCGGTCGCCTCGCGGATGTCGTCGTCCGCCGCCACCCGCACGGGGTCGCCGACGACGACCACCTCGGCCACCCCCCAGCGCCACCGGGGCTTGCGGCCCTTGAAGAGGATCCGCTGCGCGCCCCAGAGACCGACCGGCGTCACCGGCACCCCGGTGGCCGCGGCCAGGCGGGCGGTGCCGGTCTTGCCGGCCATCGGCTCCAAGTCGAGCGAGATCGTCCCCTCGGGGAAGACGCAGACGCACTCCCCCGCTCGGAGCGCCGCGACTGCGGCGTCGAGCGACCCGGCCGCGGCGGCGCTGTCGCGCGCCACCGGGATCTGGTGAGCCCGGCGCAGCACCGCGCCCATCACCGGCTTCTCGAACAGCTCCCGCTTGGCGAGGAACCGCAGCCGCCGGTGACGGCGGTCGGCGAGGTAGCCAAGGACGAGCGCGTCGAGGTAGGACACGTGGTTGCTGGCGAGGATCACCGGTCCACGCACGGGGATTCGGTGCGCGCCTTCGATCGTCCAGCGCAGCGCCAGGCGGGTCGGCACCACCAGCGCGTTGCGCAAGGCACCGTAGACCGGCTCCACGGCCGGTAGCATAGGCAGCCCCATGCGCCGCAACTCTGGCCGCTCAGCGCGCGCCGGTGTGGTGCTCCCGATCCGGTCCTTCCTGCTCGGCAAGGCGCGTCTCGCGCCGGAGCTCGGCGACGAGGCGCGGGCCGCGCTCGGCCGTCGCCTCGCCGACCGGGTCGCGGGCGCGGCGGCGCTCTACCCGATGGTGGTCGTCACGAGCGCTCCCGAGGTGCGGGCGTGGGCGGTCGACCGGCACTGCGCCGTCCTCGACGACCCGGGATCGCTCGACGCCGCCGCCGCCCTCGGGTACCAGCGCATGGGCGCGGCCGGCGTCGACCGGGTGCTCGTGGTCCACGGCGACCTGGCGCGGGCGCGCTCCTTCGAGCGGCTGGCCGCCGACGGCGTGCGTCCCGTCGTCGCCCTCGTCCCCTGTCACCGCGACGACGGCACGAACGTCCTGTCGCTGCCCGTGGGGACGGACTTCCGGTTCGGGTACGGGCCGGGCTCGTTCCGGCGCCACGCCGCCGAGGCGCGCCGGCTCGGCCTGGCGGTTCGTGTGGTGCGAGACCCGGAGCTGGCCTTCGACGTGGACCTGCCGGAGGACCTGGCCGCGCTCGACGCGCTGACCCGGGCGTGACCGACGTCCCCGCCCGGGCCCTGGCGGTCGGCGCCCACCCCGACGACGTCGAGTTCGGCTGCGGCGCCACGCTGGCCCGATGGGCCGCCGCCGGCTCCGAGGTCCACCTGCTCGTGCTCACCGACGGCTCGAAGGGGAGCTGGGACGCCGGCGACGACGTCGACGACCTGGTGACTCGGCGCCGTCACGAGCAGGACGCGGCGGCGCGCACGCTCGGCGCGGCGACGGTCGAGTTCCTCGACTTCGTGGACGGCGAGCTCGAGGCCGGCCGGGCCGAGCGGGCCGCGCTCTGTGGGGTGATCCGGCGGCTGCGCCCCGAGACCGTCCTCGGCCACGACCCGTGGAAGCGCTACCGCCTCCACCCCGACCACCGCCACGCCGGCCGGCTGCTGCTGGACGCCGTCGTCGCCGCCCGTGACCCGCACTTCTTCCCCGACCGAGGCGCCGCGCACCGACCGACGAGGCTGCTGCTCTTCGAGGCCGAGGTCCTGGACCACGTCGAGGACGCCGGACCCGGCCTGGCGGCCAAGGTGGCGGCCCTCCTCGCCCACCGCAGCCAGTGGCGCTCGACGATGGGCATCGAAGCCGGCGGTCCCGACGAGGCGGCGCAGCGTGAGGCCTTCGCGGCCCGGATCCGGGACGAGGCCGCGACGGTCGGGGCCCCGTGGGGCCTCGAGCTGGCGGAGGGCTTCAAGCGTCTCGAGCCGCTCTGACGCGAGCCCGGACGCGCCGAGGGGGCCCCGAGGGGCCCCCTCGACCGGGTGGGGCGGGGCTAGCGGGACACCCGCCGACGCCGACGCCGCTTGGCCGGCGCCGAGTTGGTGGACGGCGCCTTCCGCCGACGCCGCTTGGCCGGAGCCTTCTTGGCCGCAGCCTTCTTGCGACGCCGCTTGACCGGAGCCGCCTTCTTCGCCGTCGACTTCCGCCGACGCCGCTTGGCCGGAGCCTTCTTGGCCGCAGCCTTCTTGCGACGCCGCTTGACCGGCGCAGCCTTCTTCGCCGTCGACTTCCGGCGACGACGAGTCGTCTTGCGCGCCGCCGGCTTGCGGGCGGCCGACTTCTTGGCGGTACGACGCTTCGCGGGCTTGCGAGCGGCGGTCTTCTTAGCAGTCTTCCGTGTGCGTCTCTTGGCCGGAGGCACGGTCACCTACCTTTCTCTGACGGTTTGGCTCCGAGGCCGATCGTGTCGGGCTCGGTCTCAGCTGTTCACCTTCTTCTTGAAATCGGCACCCACTGAGAACTTGACGGCCTTCGAAGCCGGGATCTGCACCGGCTCTCCGGTCCGGGGGTTGCGCCCGGTCCGGGCCGCGCGTTGCGTGCGGGACCATGCCCCGAATCCCGGCACGGTGACCTTGTCGCCCGTTGCGACGGCGCCCTCGACGACGCCGATGAACGCGTTGACCGCCCTCTCCGCGTCGGACTTCGTGAGGCCCGCCTGCCCGGCGACCTTGTCGATGAGCTCTGACTTGTTCACGCTTCCTCCAGGAGTCCGGCGTGCTTCAAGAAAGTCGAACGCATAACAGGTGCAGTGTCAAGCATTTCGGGCTGCGACAGCCGCCCGACGCGCTCCCTGCGACGCTCTCCCCGCGTGCGTTGTGGTGGTCGTCCCTCCGTCGCTCGCGTGCAGAGCACTGCGAGACGCGCATCTGCTGTTTGACGCGCACGTTGACCGTAATGGATTCGGCCCGCAAAGTGGTGGATTTCCGCCGTTTTTCGGCCCCGCGCTCGACGCTCGGCGAACGTCTCCGCGACGACCGCGACGACCGCGACGCGAGCACCCGCGACGCGCGACGTGGTCGGGGAGCCGAGCGAGCCGCCCCGGACGATGCTCGGCCCGCAACGTCGAGACGACGCTGCGGGCCGTGGATGGCAGCCCCGAGCAGATTCGAACTGCCGTTTCCGCCTTGAGAGGGCGGCGTCCTAGGCCACTAGACGACGGGGCCGTTGGGCTCGGGGGGGAGGACTCGAACCCCCAACGACAGGGCCAGAACCTGTTGTGTTGCCGATTACACCACCCCCGAAGGTGCGGTCAGCCTAGCGGGTCGACCTCGCGACGACGCCGGCGAGGCGGGAGCCGCGCGGGGCAGCGCGCGAGCGTCAGCGCGCGAGGAGGTCCCGGGCTCGGCGGACGCGGCGGAGGGCGCGGTCACGTCCGAGGAGCCGGATCGAGTCGTAGAGCGGCAGTCCCGCGTGGCGGCCCTCGATCGCGGCGTACACCGCCGGCATCGTCTTGCGGACGTTGAGACCGAGCGCCTCGAGGCTCGGACGCAGGTCGACCGGCGTGTCCCAGTCGTGCTCGACCAGGTACTGCTCGACGGCGGCGAGCACCTCGTCGACCCGGTCGGTCGTCACGAGCCGGTCCCAGGACTCGGGGTCGATCGCGAACTCCTCGTCGTCGAGGAACAGGAAGTCGGCCTGGTCGAGCAGCCGCTCGATCGTCGTCGCCCGCTCCTGACCCAGCTCCAGCGCCGCCCGCAGCCGGTCGAGGTCGAGGCCGGCGCCGTAGCGCGCCGTCGCGAAGGGAACCGTCGCGGCCTCGAGCTCCCGCACGGTGAGTCGCCGCATCCACTCCCCGTTCATCCAGTCGAGCTTCTCGTGGTCGAAGGCGGCCGCCGCTCGGGTGACGTCGGCGAGCTCGAAGTCCCGGATGAGCTCCTCGGTGTCGAGGACCTCGCGACCGTCGCTCGGCGCCCAGCCGAGCAGGGCGAGGTAGTTCCGCACCGCCTGCGGCAGATACCCCGCGTCGCGCAGCTCCTCGAGCGCCACCGCGCCGTGCCGCTTCCCGAGCTTGGCTCGGTCGGGCCCGACGATGAGCGGCAGGTGCGCGTAGGCCGGGGGCGCCCCGGGGTCGAGGGCGGCCCGGAGGGCCAGGACCCGGTGGGTCGAGTCGAGCAGGTCCTCGCCCCGGATGACGTGGGTGATCGCCATTTCGAGATCGTCGACGGCGTTGGCGAGGAAGAACAGCGGCGTCTCGTCCGATCGCACGATTACGAAGTCGGCGATGGTGGCCCAGTCCACCCGCACCTCGCCCCGCACGAGGTCCACGAAGGAGCTCGCGCCCGTGTCCGGCGTGCGGAAGCGCAGGGTTCGGGGCCGTCCCTCCCGGGCCCGCGCCGTCCGCTCGGCCGACGAGAGGTCGCGGCAGCGGCCGTCGTACCCGGGGCTTCCGCCGGCGGCGCGTGCCGCCTCGTTGCGGGCGGCGATCTCCTCGGGGGTGCAGAAGCACTCGTACGCGGAGCCCTCGTCGAGCAGCTGCTCGGCCGCGGCCCGATACTCGCTGAACCGCTGGCTCTGGCGGACGACGTTGCCGTCCCAGTCGACGCCGAGCCAGCCCAGCGCCTCCACGATGCCCGTGATCCACTCCGTGCGGGACCGGGACTGGTCGGTGTCCTCGATGCGCAGGACGAACGACCCGCGGTGGTGGCGGGCGAAGAGCCAGTTGAAGAGGGCGGTGCGCGCCGACCCGACGTGGAGGAACCCCGTGGGGGCGGGCGAGAAGCGCACCCTCACGGGCGCGGTCATGGCGCCATTCTGGCCGGCCGATCCGCTCCGCGGGGTCGAGCGGCCCGGAGGGCCGGGCGCCACCGGTGGCGGCCGCAGGTGCGGGCCCCGCCGGATCAGCCCGTCGGCCGCCGCTGGAGCAGCAGGACGCAGTTCCACGTCGCGAGCTCTCGGAGCCCGGGTACTCGGAGGATCCAGCGCTGTGACGGGTAGTACCGCGGGTAGGCGTCGAGCAGCCGGAGACCGGGTCGCTGGCGCACGAGTCGAAGCACCTGACCGATGTGCGTCGGCCACAGCCGCTCGTAGGGGAGGTTCTTGCCCTTCGGCTCCCCGAGGACGGCCCGATAGGTCTTGAGCCCGAGTCGTGGACCGAGGTAGTGGAACGGGGTGATGGCGTGGCCGCCCCACGGCGAGTACCAGTTGGTCCAGCTCAGGTACGCCCAGGCGCCCGGTCGCAACACCCGCTCGATCTCGGCGAGGATCTCCGCCGGTCGGGGCGTGTGCTCGAGCAGGTTCGAGCAGAACACGCCGTCGAAGGTCGCGGCCGTGAACGGGAGCCGGGTCCCGTCCGAGACGAGCGCGCGCGGCAGGGCCGAGGAGCGCAGCGCGAGGTCCCGGCGATCCAGGTCGGTCGCCACGACCAGGGCGCCACGGTCGGCGAGGGCCGTCGCGTAGTAGCCCGGCCCGGACGCGAGGTCGAGGACCAGCGCCGAGCGGAGGTCCAGCGGGAACTGGGCGATGTCCCGGGACGCCAGCCGCGTGTAGAAGGGCTCGGGGTCTCGTCGCTCAGCGAGGAAGAGGCGGAACAGCTCCCGCCGCGAGACGTCGGCTCGACGTGCGGGTGCGCGCGCCTTCAGAGTTCGGTCGCTCATCCTCTCGCCTTGCGCCCTACCGATTTGGCATCGTACGCGATCGCGCGACGAGGCCGGCTCGAGCGAGTGCCGCGGCCCCGGGAGTCCCCGATGCGGCTAGCGCGCGGGCAGTGAGTTGGGGAACGGACCCACGAAGTGCGGGCCGTAGGTCTGCCCGGTGAGCGGCGGTGGCGTGGTGAACGGCGACAGGTTCGTGCTGTAGATGATGGTCGGTGTCGCCACGCCGGGCAGCGTCCCGGTGTAGGCGTCGTAGGCGATGAGGCCGGGCGCGGCGGTCGACGCCACGGTGCCGTAGTACCGCCACGGGCCCGCGGGAGACGGCGCCGTGAACACGCTGACGTCGTCGGTCACGTCGTTCGCGAGCTTGGCCGTGGCCAGGTACCCGGTGCCCCACGGCGTCATCCAGGGCTCCGCCCTCGGCCCAGGGCCGGCGTTCGGCACGGGGATCAGGGGCGGCATGTTGGTCCACTGCAGCGGGACGGCGTTGGCCTGGGTGGGAACCCAGGTCGGTCCGGCGCCGACGTCACCCCAGAACTGCCACGCCCCGGGAACCATGATCTGGCCCAGCGGCGCTCGGGCCACGAAGACGTTCCCCGCCTTTTCCCCGTAGAGGTAGACGTGCCCGTCGGCGTCCGCGAACGAGGTCGCGCCGTACGGCCGCGTGGCGCTGGTCGAGAAAGGAAGTGGCTGGACGCTCTGGAGCGCGAGGCCCGGGAGCGAGAAGGTGGCGACCTGCATGTCGATCACGGCGAAGCCGAGCTGGCCGGGGCCCGTGCGCTGGACGTGCCAGACGAACACGCGCAGGACGCCGTTCTCGACCACCGCTGACGCCGGCCAGTAGTACTGGCCGGCGGCCGGGTCGGGAATCAGGCTGCTCGGCGCCGACGGCTGACCACCCTCGAGCGGGGTCAGACACGATCCCGCCTGCACGACGAAGCTGTTGTGGATCATCCGACCGTTGGGGTCGATGCCCCCGTTGGCGTTCAGGCTGCCGGCGTAGGTGTCGCCGAACAACCAGACCGTCCGCGCGTCAGGCAGGGTGACGGGGATCGCGGTGTCGGCCGAGAGCCACGCCGACGTCGCGTGCCGGAGCCCGTCGAAGAGGGCTCCGTAGTCGGCTGGTGAGCTCGGCGCGCTGGGGGCGCAGTACGTGACCGCCAGGGGCGCGACCCCTCGCGTCGGCGCCAGCGGCGCTCCGAGGCAGGCCGTCGCCAGCATGGCGACCGCCGCCGCGGCGGGGATCAGTCGGAGGCGGCGCACCCTCAGCCCCCGTGTTGGCGGTCGACGCGCGCCTCTCCCCTACCGCGAGGGCGACGGACAAGGGCATCGGGCGGCACCGCGTGCGCGCGCTTCGTCCGGACAGGAGGAGACGGGACGGCCATGACAAGGGGGGTATCGACCCGTGATGTGGCGTCCTGAAGACCCGCGTGTCCCGCCCCGCGCACGCCCGTCGACGAGACCAGGACCACGGCGGACGCGGCGCTCGCCGGGCTCCGGGGACGATCACGTCAAGGACTCGGTGGCGGCCACGGACCCTCACGCCGTGGGCGACGAGAATCTCGAGGGTCAGCCGCGCCTCGGGAGCTTGGGGCGAGCATCGTGATGTCCGCCGGAAGCGCCGAGTGGACTCGAGGGCGGTTGGCCGATCCCAGCCAGCGCGACGTCGCGACGTGCTCAGACGACCCGCGGCGTCCGACGCGTCAGTGGGGCCGGCGCACCGTCCCGAGGCGGGCTGGTGAGCCGGCGGCGCGGGTGGCTCAGCCGATTGCGCGCGCGCGGCGACGCCGACGAGTGGCAGCGGTGACGCCGAGGCCGATCGCCATGAGCGCGGCGGCGATGGCGATCAGGATCCCCTCGTCGCTGCCCGTGAAGGCCAGGGCCCCGCTGCTGGTGCTGCTGCGGCTCACGGAGGCGACGATCGTGACCGGGATGCTGTACGTCACCGCGGTGCCAGCGGGGCCGGCGCCCGACATCGTGATGGTGTGGGGGCCGAGCGACGAGCCCGGAGGGATCGTCACGTTGGCACTCACCGCGCCCGTCGGGCTCGACGTGACACCACCCAGCGTTGCGCCCGGTGGGTCGATCCCGACGTCGACGGGCGACTGGTGCTCGAAGCAGTCGTCGTCCCCCTCGACGGTCGCGTGCTCACCCGGCACCAGCGTCGAGCTCGAGATCGCGGTGTCGCAGCCCTTGTAGGCCGCCCCGGCGCTGGACGCGGTCACGCCGAGGGCGAGCGCGGAGGCGCCAGCCACCACGACCACCGCCAACACGGCCCGAAGGGCACGCACGAACAGGAGCATTGCCCCTCCTCCCAGCGCCCAAACCCTACTGCCCGCGGCGGAGCGTGGCTACTCCTGCGAGCCGTTTTGTCCGGAAACGGGGGATTTCCGGGCCCGAATCGCGCCCAGGCGGACGAGCACGACGGCCGCGGTGGCGGCGGTCGCCAGGTCGGCGGCCAGCACCAGCAGCGCCGGCCAGTACCAGACCGGACCGCTCCCCGCCGGCAACCGGAGGAGCCCGGCCGGGGTGGCGCCGGCCGCGCTCCAGCCCCGCATCCACCCGTTCTCGCTGGGCCGGAACCAGGTCGCGGCTCCGGAGGCGTCGAGCCGCCCGAACGGCTGCACGAGGGTGCGGAGCCTCACGGTGCGGCCCGTCCGGTCCACGACGGGCCCCCGCCAAGCCCGAACCCGCCACAGGTCGAGGCTCGGACCGCCGACGGCGTGGACCAGGCCCGGATCGTGGGCGATGGAGTCGTACGACTGCCAGTCGACCTCATGGAGGAGGACGACCCACCGGACCCCGAGCCGGGCGAGCTCTGACGCCACGGGGTCGCCGGCCCGGATGACGCCCAGCAGTCGGCGCGCCGTGGGCTCACGGGGGTCGGCCTGCTCGGGTCCCGACTGGAACTCGGGATCCGACGAGGACAGGACGTCGCCGCCGAAGTAGATCGGCACCGGGTTGAAGACGTTCCGGTCCCCGGCGACCTGGAGCTGGAGGTACTCGTGCCACGGCAGGGCGAGCACCGTCCCGGGCCGGTGGACGACCGCGGTCCGAGCCCGGCTCCACTCGCTCGGGAGCGACACGGGATCCAGGCGTCCGTCCACGCCGAGGAGGCCGGGGCCGGCCAGCACGACGGCGATCGCGAAGGGGGCGGCCCACAGCACGCCTTCGAGCAGCCCGACCCGCAGGCGCGCCAGGCGGGCCGCGCCCAGCGCCGCGGCCGGGGCCATCCAGACCAGGTACAGGGCGAGGAGGCGCTGGCCCTCGCGCAGCGGGGCACCGAGCCTGGTGTCGGCGACCGCCGAGTACGCCACGCGCACGCCCGGCACGGCGCTGGCCAGCCCGAGCGCGACGCCCGTGAGGGCCAACCACGCCGCCCGTCGCCCCCACGGTCGGGGCAGGTCCCGGGCGCCGACCACCGCGAGGGCCCCGAGGGCCGCGCCGGCGAACGCGGCTCCGGTGCCGGCACCGCCGCCGACCGGGCCCACCTGCAGCCGGGGCTGCCAGAAGCCGTAGCCGGCGAGGACGCGCAGCCAGCCGCCGAGCCCGGAGGCCTGGGTCGCGAACGCGGACGAGTGCGTGAGCCGGAGGGGCTGGGAGAGGAGGATCGCGCCCGGAACCACCCAGGGCAGCTGGGCGAGCACGTAGGCGCCCGCGACCCCCGGCGCGCGTCGACCACGCGATCCCAACACACCGACGGCCACCACGAAGAGCCCGAGCACGCCACCGAACTGGCCGGTGCATCCCAGCGCCGCAGCCCAGAGAAAGGTCCGCCGGAGATCCTCGTCGGGCCGCAGGAGCGTCGGCAGCGCCCACGGCAGGATCGCCATCGCCACGACCAGGGCGAGGTCGCCCACGCCGAGTCGGGTGAGGACGAACGGGCTGAGCGCGTACAGGAGGGCGGCGCCGGAGCGTGCGATCGCCGGGGCGCCCTCGGCCAGCTTCCACGCGCCGGCCGACGCGGCCGCGAACGCGGCCAAGGCCACCAGGGTCCAGATCCGCGACCCGCCGACGACCGTCGACGCCCAGGCCAGGGGAACGGTGAAGGGGACCCGCCGGGGCAGCTCGGGTCCGAGTCCCCAGACCCCGCGTGGCACCGGAATGCGAGGCGTGACGACGAGGTCCAGGCTCAGGAGCGAACCGCCGCCGCCGAGGGCGGGGCCGAGCGCGACGGCGCCGGCCGCCAGCCCCAGCAGCCACGGGAAGGCTTGACCCAGCGCCGGCCGGGAGCGTCGGGGCAGGCCCAGCCTCATCGCCACCCTCGCCTCCGGGGCCCGCCGCTCCGCTGCGCGGTCACGCTCGGCCCCCCAGCGGGCCGGCTGGACACTGCCCGCCGGTGCCCCCGCAGGTTTGCCATCGGCCGAGATCCGTGAATACTCTCACGGCGGGTGGTGACTGGGGCCCCTGGGCCCCACTCTGGGTAAAGGGAGGCATCCCCCTTGGGGGGCACTGGGGCGACGCGAACCGCGGGGACGGCGGTAGTGCGTGGGCGATTCCTCATCGCGCGCCCTGACCGCGCCGCCGGCCGCCCCGGGCGCGAGAGCGGACACGCGTGGTAGCCGAACCCGAAGGTCGCGGCTGGGCGGTCCCGATCCCCCTCCACCCCGCGTGGGGCGCGGACGGGCAGCGCCGGCACGGGGGCACGGTCCGCGCGCTCATCATCTGCTCGGAGCAGCCACCGGTCGAGTCGGGTGTGGCCCGCGCCATCCATCAGCTGTCGGCGGGGCTCAGCGCCCGCGGCCATTCGATCGACCTCCTCACCGGCGGCGACGCCCGATACCTGAACCTGGGCGAGTTCCGTTTCAACACCCTCGCCGCGCAGTGGCCCGCGGTCCGAGCCGCGCTCGCCGACTACGACGTCGTGAACATCCACGGCCCGGCTCCGACCATCAGCGACGCCTACCTCGGGCTGCTTCGGACCGTGCCCGCGGCGCAACGGCCTCGGATCCTCTACACCCATCACTTCTCGATCGACTTGGCCCAGTGGAAGACCGCCTCCCGCCTCTACGAGAACTTCCACCGGCACATCGCTCGCCTCGCCGACGAGATCGTCGTCCCGACGCCCTCCTACCACTCGATGCTGAGCAGCCGCCGCGGCCCAGCGGTCCGCCTGATTCCGTGGGGCGTCGACGTCGAGCGGTTCGCCGGTGAGCGGCTCATCGCCCCGTACGACGGCTCGCGCCCCCTGCGGGTGCTCTTCGTCGGGCAGATGCGGCCGTACAAGGGCATCGCGGAGCTCGTCCAAGCCGCCGCGGACGAACCCGACCTCGAGCTCACCGTGGTCGGGAAGGGCCGGCTCGAAGACCACTTCCGGGCCATGGCGACGTCGAGCAACACCACCTTCGTCGGGTCGGTCACCGACGATGTCCTGACCGACCTCTATCTCAGCCATGACGTCGTCGTGAAGGCCGCGACGAGCCGGCTCGAAGCCTTCGGGCTCGTGCTGCTCGAGGGCATGGCCGCGGGCTGTGTCCCGGTCGCGTCCGACCTGCCCGGGGTGCGTGACGTCGCCGTGGCGACCGGGCGCGTCGTGCCGGCCCGTGACGTCGAGGGCCTGCGGACGGCGCTCCTCCGCCTGGCTCGCAGCCCGGCCACGGTCCGCGACCTCCAGTCGCGTTCGCGCGCCGAGGCGGCCCGGTACAGCTGGGAGTCGACCGTCGACGCCTACGAACAGGCCTTCGTGCACCCGATCCCCAAGACGATCGACCTCACGCGGCACGGTCGCGAGGGCGGCCTGGCGTCCGAGGAGCCGATCAAGGTCCTCTACATCGGTGGGACCGGGCGCACCGGGAGCACCCTGATCGACCGGATCCTCGGGCAGTACGAGGGGATCTTCAACGCCGGCGAGCTGGCCTTCGTCTGGCGGTACGGCCTCCGGGAGGGCGGACGATGCAGCTGCGGCGAGCTGCTGGCGGACTGCGCCGTGTGGCAGAAGATCTTCGTCCACGCGTACGGCGGGGTAGGGGCCGTCGACGCCGACGAGATGGTGGAGTTGCGGCGCCGCTTCAACTCGAAGCACCTCCCGCTCATGCTCACCAAGGGCATCCGCGGCCGTCTGCTGAGCCGGCTGGGGCCGTTCCCCGAGCGAGTCGAGCACCTGTACCGGGCGATCCACGCGGTCACCGGGAGCCGGGTGATCGTCGATTCCTCGAAGGAGCCGCATTACTCCTACATCTTGAAGTCACGGCCGGGTCTCGACGTGTACTTCCTGCACCTCGTTCGTGATCCGCGAGCCATCGCGCTGTCGTGGCGCCGCAAGCGCCGGGAGCAGGGCATGGGCGGGCGCGTGTTCATGCAGCGGCGGAGCTGGCTCACCAGCGCCGCGTACTTCGATGTCTCGAACGCCGCGGCCGACGTGATTTGGGGCGGGTCGTCGGACCGCTACCTGCGGGTTCGCTACGAGGACTTCGTCTCGCGTCCCGCCGAGACGCTGGATGCGATCGGGGCGTTCGTCGGGGAAGCCCTCGATCTGGATCAGCTGCTGGTCGACGACCAGGTCGCCCTCGAGGTGACGCACTCGGCCTGGGGAAATCCGAATCGCTTCCAGCACGGCCTCGTCCGCATCACCCCCGACTCGGCGTGGAAAGAGGCCTTGCCGGTGTGGCGACGGCTGACGGCGACCGCCACGACGTTCCCGCTCATGCGTCGCTACGGGTACCCGATCCGCGTTTCGGGGACCATCTCGGAGAACGGCGCAGCCCGGCTCCGACCGCGCGTCACGCAGCCCGACTGAGTCACGTGCCCGCGCGAATGGGCGGGCTCGACGCTGCTGGGGGAAGGGGACCTCGGCGCCGCCCCAGCCCCGCGGTCGCGAGCGCGGCGAGGACGACCACGAGGCAAGGGACGGCCAGCCATCGCAGCGACCGATCCCCGGCGACGTTGACGACGATCCCGAACCCGAGCGCGAACACGCCGATCGGCGCCGCCCAATCCCGCCACGCTCGCGGCGGGCGCGGCCGCGGGGCGAGCTGCGCCTCACTCGGAGCCCGAGCGCCCGCGCGCTCGGCGAACGACAGGGTCGCTATCGCCACCAGGAAGATCAGGCCCGCGAGCCGGCCGACGAAGGCAGCCGCCGGGTGGTTCCCAACGAAGCCTGAGACCGCCGGGCTGGCATCGAGCGGAGACTCGAAGACCGTGAGCAGGGCCATGAACGCCACCCCGAACAGGGCATAGAGCCCTACCAGACGCGCGTCGTAGACCGCGATCAGCGCCGCCAGCCCGGCGAGCAGCGCGCCGCCCAGACCACCGAGGAGGTATCCGACGGTTGCGAGGACGAGCGCGCGCGCCACGAGCGCGCCGACGGAGTCCGCGACCGGCACGTGCTCGCGTCGATCCGGTGACGGGCGCGACGACACCATCTGGCTCTCGGCCCTCCGTCGCACGCTCGCACCGACCACCAGGAAGATGCACAGGGCGGTCGTCCCGCCGGTGATCGCGAGCGCGAGCTCCCAGAGCCGCTGGGGGCGATAGGAAGCCACGACATCGATGGCCCTGGCGTGCGGCAGCTGCCAGCCGGTCAGCGTGTCGATCGACTGGGCCGAGCCGAGGGCGTGCCCGCTCGCCGACGCGTGCCAGTCGGCGCTGAACGACTGGCCGATGACGAGCGACCCGCCGTGTGGCGCCGCGATCTGCAGGTGGAGCCGAGTCGGTGACTCGGACAGCACCCGGACGGTTGCGGCTGGCGCGCTCCGAGTTGCCGGGGCCGGAGCCCCCGCCTGCAGCGCCACGGTGCTGATCACGCCGTCGGCTCCCGGTCGAGAGTCGAGTCGGTGTTGACCGCGAGCGAGCGAGACCGGGCTGCAGGCCTGGAAGTCGACGGGCCTGCCCCCGATGAGCACGAGGCTGCTCCCCGTCAGGCGCACGGCGACGGGACGCCCGTCGACCGTGAGCAGGCGGTCGGTACACCCGTCTGGGCTCAGCAGGCCGCTCCGAGCCAGCGCGACCGCGTCGGCCGGCGTGGACGAGTCGAGCTGGAGCGTCCCCCCCACCTGGTAGGAGCGCGTGCCGAGGGTCGTGAAACTGCGATGGACCGCGAGCTCGGTGTCCGACGCTCCGTCTCCCACGAGACGTTGGAACGAGAACGTTAACGGAGCCCCCGCGAGCGCGCGGCTGAGGGCCGGACTCGCGGTGGCGGCTTTCGCCAGATCGGTCGGAGCGGCGATCGTCTCGGTGAGGTTAAGCCCCGGGATCGTCACCTCCGAGAAGCCGACGCTCCCGCCGAAGCCCAGCACGGCTCGGATGCGCACCTCGAGCGAGCGCGTGGTGCGCGGCTTGAACGTCGCCGTCGTCGACGAGGAGGTGAACCCGACCGGCACCGTGGTCCCGTCCGAGAAGCGCAGCGTGGCGGCGGTCACGCGTCGTCTCCCGGTCGAAGCCCGGGTCAGATCGACCCGGCTGATCCGCTCGGGGCGCTTGAAGTCGACTCGAACCCAGGCGCCGACTGGGCTCGACAACCCGCCCACGTACCACGCGGTGTTCGGGTCACCGTCGAAGGCGTTCGCGGGCCGCACCCAGGTCTGGAACGGATTGACGACGGGATTGCCGTACCTCGACGCGACGATCTGCGTCGCGTCCGCGTACGTCGCCAGGCTCTGGCTGCCGGGACGATGGAAGAGGTCATCCGGCGCCCTCGTGAGCTGCTCGTTCGCGGCCAGCGTCGGCGACACGAAGTTCCGCAGGGTCGTGACCTGGGTCACCTGTCGGCGATTGGTGTCAGTAACGACGACACGGGCCCCTGCGGCCAGGAGGGGGCGGAGCGTGCCCGCGGAGCTCGCCGCCGTGTAGCGCACCGCGCCGACCGCCGCGAGCGTGCCGTCGCTCGAGAGCGCGGGCCACGCCTCGCCACTGCCGGAGAGCAGCAAGGTGGGCTGCCTCGCGACCACCTGCACCGGCGAGCCCGCGCCGCGGACCTGGTACACCTCGACCGGCGGCAGGCGCCCTTCCCCGAGCTGGCGCGCGGTGACATCGCCGGGTGTGATGACGTTCTGTCCGGGTCGGCCAAACGTCGCGACTCGGTGCAGCGTGGCGTCGGCGCGGAGCGCGTTGAGATCGCTGGGCCGCGGGGCGTCGCTGGTCTCCCAGGCGACGTCGTTCCGCAGCACGATCCAGCGGACCCCGAGCCGCTGCGCCACCGCGGCGACCGAGCCCGGCAAGTAGGTGCGAGACAGCGCAGCGTCGTCCAAGGCCACGAGCAGATCCGCCGCCTGTCCCAAGCCCTGCGGCAAGGACTCACGGACGAGATGGGGCCGCGCGAGCAACGCGTCCAAGATGTCGTCTCCGACGTACCCCCAGCGATACCGGGTCCGTGTCGTCCCAGGCAACACCAGCACCCGGCCGTCGCCAGGTTGACGATCCAGCCACGCGGTCGCGGAGCGCCAGTACTGCGGGACCGCCGCCACCCGGTTCGTCCGGGAGTACAGCCGGCCGGTCCAGAAGGGGAACGAGGCGACGCCGATCACGATGACGGCCAGGCCGAGGCCCAGAAATCGGATCCAGAATGCCGACCGCGGCGGCCGCCGGCGACCAAGCCATCTCGTTCCGTCGATGACGCCGACCGCGAAGAGCGCGCTGAGACCCATCCCGAGCCCGGCGCCGGCCTTGTACGTGTCTCGGAACGAGCGGATGACCAGGCTGTGGTCGTATCCGAACTGCAGGACGCGACCAGCGATCGTGAGATGGTCGGTGGGATAGAGCCCGACCATCAGGACGAGGGCGAGCACCGCCATCCCGCCGAACACGAGCCGTGGCCGCCATCGCGAGCGCCAGACCACGGCGACCGCAACCACGGGAATCACGCAAGTTGCGGCGACCACCAGCGCGTTCGTGAAGTAGGAGATCGACTCCGGGCGGGCCACACCGAGCGACGTCCGCAGGTACGACAGCCAGTTGCCGAGTCCACGCCAGCTCTCCGCCCACGTCGAGTGGCTGCTCACGGTCCTCGGAAGCTCCGTGGTCCCGAGGTTCTCGGCGAAGCCGCTCACGTTGAACCGGAGATAGATCAGGGTCGCCGACGTGATCGCGAGTGTCAGCACCACCATTCGACCGAGGAAGCCGAAGAGTGCCCGCGCTGGCACGGACCGCGTCACCACGCCGAGGTAGATCGCGGTAGGGAGAATCGGGAGGGCCGCGTAGACGAGCGACGGCGTGTTCAGACCGCCCATCGTCAGGACGGCGAGGGCGAACGCGGCCGCCCACGGCCACTGGTGCTCAGGCTCGCGGACACCACGGACGAACGCCATGAGCAGCCACGGAGCGAGCGCGTAGTGGACGAAGAGCCCCGACGGCACCAAGAACTGTGTGGTGAACGGGCTGAACATGTAGAAGAGCGCGGCCAGCAAGTGCTCCGGACCGAGCCGCGGCCGAAAAAGCCGCAGGACCTGCACCATCCCGAGCCCCGCGATCACGAGGTACGTGCCGTGCAGCATCCGCTCGCTGAGCGCGGGCGAGAGGCCGACCGTCCGCAGGAGCGCGAGGTACGAACCAATGACGGGCGAGAAGAACGGAGCCGGCCGCCCGACGCCGCGCACGGAGTCCCAGAGCCACTGCTGTCGGGCGATGTACCGCTGGGCCCCCCAGTACTGCTCGAAGCGGGCATCGGCGATGTACCAGCCCGGCGAGTTCGTGAGGACTGCGAACGCGGCTGCCGCGACCAGGACTCCGCTCGTCGTCCAGAACCGCGCGCGCTCGGTCATCGGCGGGCCCGGCGGCCTCGACGGGGCCGTCCCCGCCGGGGGACTCCTTACGTCCCGGGCCGTCTCCCACGCCACGCGCACGTCAGCGCCTCACCGCTGCCGTCGCCCGCCGGCTCGGTGGCAGGACACTGCTTGGGGAGCCAGGCCCGGCATCAGCGCGTCCAGGCCGTCGTCCGGGTGACGAACGCCGCCGCGAAGCGCCGTCCCGTCGCCGAGTCGGCAACGGCGTGTTGCGACCAGCCGGTCCCCGCCGGCGTCGAGCGGTTGCGCCGGCGGCGTTTGCGGCGCGTGACGCGGACCCTCTGATCGGCGGCCCATAGTTGTGTACGCGCTGTCAATGCGTGCCCATCGCCTCGATAGCCCAAGAGTCGGCCCAGCCCACCGAGCCCCACCAACCGCAGCATCTGCACGACGACGTTGCGGGCAGACAAACAAGGATACCGACTGCCCCGTGACGTTGCGGAGCCGAGCGCACGCGGTCGCCGAGCAGTGACGCTCCCCGCACACTGTGGTTGCACGTCTCGGCCGCGACCGCTTCGTCAAGGCCGATCCTCGCTCCGGTCACCGCGTGCTCCGCACGTGGATCCGACGTCGCCGGATCGTGGATCAGCGCTCCCGGACGGGATCGACGAGCGGCCGACGGTCCTGCCACCGGCTCGGGCGAGCGGCGGTGAACAGCGGCCGGCGCGCCAACGGCCTCGGGCGGGGTCGCCGCGATCACGTGATTCGTCGAGCGATCGACCGAACGGATGAACGCGCCGGCGCCGCCGTCAGGGCATGACCGCTAGGTGCGTGCTGTCTTGGGTGGGCGCCGCCGCGTCGTAGGAGTCCGCGGGCGCGGTGCCGTGCCAGCAGGCCGCGGGGCGGGAGCTGGCGGTGCGGGCGCCGCACCCGACGCGACGAAGTTCACCCAACGAGCGTTGCGCCCACCGCTGCCGAACGCGACCAGGCCCGCATACGGGGCGGTCTGCAGCAGGGTGTTGTTGGCAAACGACTTCCGAAGCTGCCCGTTGACAGCGACGTCGATCTCCGTCCCACGCAGCACGACGCTGATGGTCGTCTGGTTTTGAACCGGCACGAGGCCAAGGCGCCCGATCGAGGCCAGCTTCCCGTGGTCGACCCGCAGAACACCCCAGGTCGCGAACCTCGGAACGGCGACGATGGCGTAGTAGTTGAGGATGTTCTGATACCGGAACACCAGCCCGGCGCTCTCGACCATCCGGGCCAGCGTCACCTGGACCGTGCCGTCCCCAGTGTGCATGTCCGCCACGGCCAGGTTGTAGCGGCGGGATGCCGGAGTGGCGACGTACGCCTCTCCGCCCTTCACGCCCCAAGTCCCGACCCGTGGGATCCACCGCTTGCCGCTGTCCGCCTGGCCGAGGGTCGTTGGGCTGTCCGCTCGCCGGAACGTGTCGAACACTCCGAACGAAAGGTTCTGGACGTGCGCGACTGGGGTCGACGTCTGACCGGTGGCCACCAGCGTGAGACCGACGCTCACCCCGGCGACGACGACCGAGACGAGCAGCAGCGCCAGGATCCTTCTCGCGCGTGACGACGCTGCGTACGGGCGGTCCGCGGCCGCGCGGCCGATGCCATCGAAGCTTCCCTGGTTCACCGGTTCCTTCCGGGTGCGAAGAGCGCGGGTCGGGTCCGTTCCACGTCGCCGAGCCGCGATCCGGCGAGGGGCTCGAGGCTGAGCGCGACGCGCGACGCCCGGACGCCACGGCGGATCTGACTGGCCACCGAGACCACGATCGCGATGCACGCCGCCACTGCGTTTCCTTCGAGCCAGGCTCGAGCCGCGCTGTCCGCGGCGTTCTGCGTGGTCAGGAACACGGCGGGCACGAGCACCGCCAGCGCAAATGCGACGCTGATCGCCACCGTGGAGGCGGAGCTCTCTCGGATCCGCGCCTCGGCGAGGAGCGTCACCGTCACCGCCCACGGCACCGTAGCGAGGACAAGGATCGGCAGCAGGTGCGCGGCATGGGAGTAGGCGGCCCCGTAGAGCGTCGTGACCGAGTCCGCGCCGAGGTAGGCGATCACGGAGCAGAAGCCGGCGAAGCCGAGCGCGATGCAGAGCGTGACTCGGAGCTGCGGGGCCAGACGCGCACCTTCCTTGCTCCCCTCGGACAGGAGCGCCTGGCTGACCATCTGCACACTCAGCAGCACAACGGCCATCACACTCCACGAGATGTAGAAGACCGCGTTCGTCGCGGGTCGCACCTTGAGCAGGACGATCACCGGCAGCACGAAGAACGGGGCTTGGATCGCGAGCTGGCCAAGGTAGTTGACCGAGGCGTACCGAAACACGCGCGCCGCATTCGCCGGTAGCGGCAGCAACGCGTGCCACACGCGGCCCTGGAGGGCCAACGCGCCGACGAGGCCCGACGCTGCCTGTGTCCCCCCGACGAGGACGAGGAGCCAGAGGGCACGGTCGCCGAACGGATGGAACCACACAAACGGCATCCGGACCACGGACACCAGCAGCGCCCGACCAAATACCCAGCCCCAACGTCGAAGGGCCATGAGGCGCATGTCGACGATCAGCGTGAAGGACATCCCCGTCACGATGATCGCGAACAGCGCGAACCCCAGTGCGTGACCGCCAACGAGCAGCGGAGCCGCCAGCGAGTGCGGGGCGAACAAGAAGAACACGGCCGTCCCGACGACCGAGGTCGCGGCCGTGTACAGCAACCCCCATTCCAGGAGGACGCGTGTGTCTCGAGTGCGGTCGTGCGCGTATCGGGCGACAGCGACGGGCAGGCCCATGCCCGTGGCGTAGTTCAGGAACTGAGCCGAGGTGAACAGGGCGGAGGCGCGGCCGACGGTCGTCGTCGAATCGACATGCGCAGCGACGAGCCAGAACACGAAGCCGCCGAGGGCAGCGGTCACGGTGGCGGCGATCAGCCACGCCGATCCCGCGATGAGGTGACGATGTCGGACCGAGCCGCGGGCGAGCCGCTGGCTCACCCGACCGCGATGCGGCGTTCTAGGCAGGACGCGCATCGGAACGAGTCGGCGCGTCTACGTCTCCATCTACACGGTTCACCGAAGCCCGGCCCTTCTTCGTCGACGAGTGCCGCACCGGCCCCGCCGGGCGCCAGAGCGCGTCCGCCCTTTCGCTCTGGTGGCGCCGTACCTTACGCCATCCTCCTGCCTTCCCGGAACGGAACTCGGCCGCCGCGGCACATCTCGGCCGTGCCCTGTGGACGCGCGTGATCGCACGAGAGCTCAGCGATTGTGGCGCTGAGAACTGGTCGCCGACACGGTCGTCGTGACGCTGATTCTCGAGTCGCGCCGGCAATACTGAAGCCCGCCGGGTTTCGCCCGGGTTGACCAGGATCGCTAGCGTCGGGAATGCGTCGGTGGAAGCGCCCTCGTCGGCGGCGGGGCCGACGAGGAGTGAGACCGTGCGACGAGACATCACGAAGCTCGGGATGGCAGCGCTCGTGACCGCATTGTGCTGGGGCGGCTCGAGTGCGGCCGCGACGACGGGATCGCGGGCCCCGACGGGCATCCACAAGATCCAGCACGTCGTCGTGATCATGCAGGAGAACCGCTCCTTCGACAGCTACTTCGGCACCTATCCGGGCGCGAACGGCATCCCGATGCGGCGCGGCGTGCCCACCGCGTGCCTTCCGGACCCGAAGTCCTTCCAGTGCGCGAAGCCCTACGTCGACCACTCCGACGTGAACGGCGGTGGCCCCCACGGGCAGCAGAACGCGGTCGCCGACATCAGCTTTGGCCAGATGAACGGCTTCGTGGCCGAGGCGCGGGCGGCGAGCACGACCTGCGGGGACCCGAACAACCCGGCGTGCGCCCACTCTGGCAACGGGCAGGACGTCACGGGCTACCACACCGGGAGCGACATCCCCAACTACTGGCGCTATGCGAAGGACTTCGTGCTCCAGGACCGCATGTTCGAGCCCAACGCCAGCTGGAGTCTCCCCGAGCACCTGTTCCAGGTCTCCGAGTGGTCCGCCGTCTGCCCCGATCACAACCCGGCGCACTGCGCGAACGCCAACCAGACCCCGGGCCTCCCACCGGACTTCCAGAACCCCCAGCACCAGCCCCGCCCGGACCCGATCTACGCGTGGACCGACCTCACGTACCTCATGCACCGGCAGAACGTCTCGTGGGGCTACTACGTGACCCCGGGAAGCGAGCCCGACTGCCAGAACGATGCCGCGATTTCGTGCGCGCCGGTGCGCCAGGCCTCGAACACGCCCGGGATCTGGAACCCGCTGCCCTACTTCGACACCGTTCGGAACGACCAGCAGCTTGGGAACATCCGATCGGTCAAGTCCTTCTACAGCGCGGCCCAGGCTGGGCGGCTCCCCGCGGTGTCCTGGGTGACGCCGTCAGGACAGCTGAGCGAGCACCCGCCGTCCCCGGTGAGCTTCGGCCAGTCATTTGTGACGAGCATCGTGAACGCGGTCATGCGGAGCCCGAACTGGAAGTCGACCGCCATCTTCCTGTCCTGGGACGACTGGGGCGGCTTCTATGACCACGTCGTCCCACCCACCGTCGACCAGAACGGCTACGGCCTCCGAGTGCCCGGCCTCGTCATCAGCCCGTACGCCAAGAAGGGCATGATCGACCACCAGACACTGTCGTTCGACGCCTACGTCAAATTCATCGAGGACGACTTCCTCTCCGGCCAGCGGCTCAACCCGCTCGTTGACGGCCGGCCCGACCCCCGCCCCACCGTGCGCGAGAACGTGCCGATCCTCGGCAACCTGACGAAGGAGTTCGACTTCAGCCAGTCACCGCGCTCGCCCGTGCTGCTGCCCGTCCATCCCAAGACCACCCTCACCGGCACCCCCCGGGCCCGTGGACTCTCTGCGGCCGCTCTCGCCGGCGATACCGACGGCTGACCCAGACCGCCGCCACGGCGCTCAGGTTGTTCAAGAGCGCCGAAGTCGCGGCGCTACCCCTCGGTTCAGACCCTTCGGTCTATTGCGGCGCTCACACTGCAGCGGGTCAGGCCTCGGGAGTGCTTCGTCGCTGCGCCCGCGCTTCATATCGGCGAATACCCCACCGCATCGGCCGACCGACCAGCGGATAGAGGGCGCCTACCGCCCCGTATCGGCGGGGGGTCGTGAGGTGCGTGATTCGCCGCTCGATCATCTTGGCGACCGCGTCGGCAACGACCTTCGGCGGGTAGAGCTTGCCGGTATACGACTGCTCCTCGTCGAGGGACCAGATCTCGGTATCGATCGGACCGGGGCTGACGACGCCAACATGCACACCGGTACCGTCGAGGTCCACCCCGAGGCCGTGAGACCATCGCGAGAGCGCCGCCTTCGACGCGCCGTATGCGGACTCACCGGGGTTGGGGACATATCCGGCCACCGACGTGACGTTGACGATCGAGCCGTCCCTCCGCTCGAGCATCCCCGGCAGCGCTGCCATCGAGAGATACACGGGCGCGAAGAAGTTCACCGCCATGAGCCGCTCGATCTCCTCGACCGAGGTCCGGGCCGCATTCTTGTGAATGCTGATGCCGGCGTTGTTGAC
>DASZJD010000077.1 GCA_035948415.1 Acidimicrobiia bacterium
CGCGGGCTGGCCCTCACCCACAACCTGGGCGGCTACCCGGGCGAGATGGTGAGCTTCGTCGGGATCGTCGGCAACGAGCCCGGCTGACCCTCAGCCCGTCGGCCCCAGCCAGTCCCGCACCACCGCCTCCCGGTCGGCGCCGAGCGCCGGACCCGCGGACGCGAGCATCGGGGCCAGGCTGCCCCGGGCCCGGATGTGCTCGTCGGCGAGGACGGACGCCAGGTCGTTGACCGGCGCCACGGGGATGCGAGCGGCGAGGAACGCCGCCACCACCGCGTCGCGATCGCGGGCGGCGACGAAGTCGGCGACGAGGCCGTCCAGCTCGTCGGCGTGCCGGAGCCGGGCGTCGGATCGACCGAAGCGGGCCCGATCGTCGGGACCGTCCCGGCCGAGCAGCGGCAGCAGGCGCGACACCTGCGGGTCGGTCGTGCCCGACACGGCGACGTACGCGCCGTCGCGGGTCCGGTAGACGTTGCGGGGCACGCCGCCCCGAACCCGGCTCCCGGACCGGTGCGGCGGGTCGGCCGGGTCGAAGGCGGCGAGGGTCCCGCCGAGCACCGCCAGCACCGGCTCGTACATCGCCACGTCGACGAGCCGGCCGGCCGAGCCGCGCTCGCGCGCCCAGCACCCGGCCAGCGCGCCGATCACGCCGGCGAAGGCGGTGAGGGTGTCGCCGAGCGGCACCGAGGCCAAGGTCGGGGGCCCGTCGGCCTCGCCGGTGAGGTGGGCGAGGCCCGCGAACGCCTCCGCGAGCGTCCCCGCCCCCGGACGGTCGGCGTACGGGCCGGTCCGGCCGTAGCAGCTGACCGAGACCACCACGAGACCGGGGTTGCGAGCCGCCAGCCGCTCGTAGTCGCAACCCCACCGGTCCCGGATCGTGGGGGTGAGGTTCTCGACCAGGACGTCGGCGGCCCCGACGAGGCCGTCGAACGTCGCCCGGTCCTCGGCTGCCTCCAGGTCGAGCACGATCGAGCGCTTGTGCCGCGCCACCCACGTCCAGTTTCGGGCCACGCCGTCGCGCACGACGCCCATCCGGCGCATCGGGTCGCCGCCAGGCGGCTCGACCTTCACCACGTCGGCGCCGAGGTCGCCGAGCATGGCGCCGACCTGGGGCGCGGCGTAGAGGGTCGCCAGCTCGAGGACGCGCAGCCCCGCGAGGGGCAGGTCCGTCGGGCCGGCGACGCTCAATCCTTGAGCTCGACGAGGATCTCCCGGTAGCGGCGCGTCCCGGTGTTCTTCGCCGTCTCGATGCCGCCGCGCTCGATGTAGATGACGTTGCCGGGCGCCACGTCGCCCTCGACGACCCCTGGCGGGTAGCCGCCCTTGGTGTCCGGCTCGAAGATGCCCGCGATCTTGTCCCCTTCGAGCTGGATCAGCACGTAGTCGAGCTTGTGCTCGTGCACGTCGGAGCTGTCGCCGGGCTCGAGCTCCATCTCCCACACGCGCACCCGCTCGTTCTCGAACAGCCGCTTCGTGGCCACGCTCCCGAGCTTGCGGTCCTCACCCATGCGAGATCCTCTCTTCCCGTACGGCTCGTCACAGCCGGCTCGCCGCGTCGACGTACTCGTCGCCCAGCTTGCCGATCGCGGTCGCGATCCCGGCGGCGTCGGCCCCGAAGGCCGAGAGCACCAGCTGGTCGACCCCGGCGTCACGGTAGGCCGGCAGGTGGGACGGCTGCACGGGCTGCAGGTACGTGCCGACCGTCACGTCGACGTCCGACCGTGACCGTCCCGCCTCGACGAGGAAGCGCTCGAGCCGCTCGATCGACGCCCCGGCCGAGTCGGGCAGGTGGTTGAAGCCGATCCACCCGTTGCCGAGCGTCGCCACCCGCCGGAGCGCGGGGTCGGTCTCCCCGCCGAAGTAGATCGGCGGGTTCGGCTGCTGCACCGGCTTCGGGTACATGCGGCACGGCGGCATCGTGTAGTGCTCGCCCTGGTAGGAGGACACCTCGTCCGCCCAGCACGTCCGCATCACCGCCAGGTAGTCCCGAGTCCGGCTGGCTCGCCGCTCGAACGGCTCGTCGAGCACCTCGAACTCCTCGCGCAGCCAGCCGATCCCGACCCCGAAGTCGACCCGGCCCCCGGACAGCCAGTCGGCGGTCACCACCGACTTCGCGGTGTAGACGGGGTTGCGCTGCGGCACGAGGCACACCGCGGTGCCGAGCCGGATCCGCTCCGTCACGCCGGCCATGAAGGTGAGGGTGGTGAACAGCTCGAGCAGTCC
>DASZJD010000078.1 GCA_035948415.1 Acidimicrobiia bacterium
CCGAGCGCCTCGCCCAGGGCGGCAGCCAGCTCCGCCCCCGAGCCGAAGCGCTCGGCGGGGTCTTTGGCCAGGGCCCGGCTGAGGAAGGCGTCGAGGGCACCGTCGCCGGTGACCGCGACGGGCTCGTGGGCGTGGGCGTAGAGGAGGGACGCCACGTCGTTGCCCGCATAGGGGGCCCTGCCACTGAGGCACTCGTAGGTCACGCAGCCCAAGGAGTAGAGGTCGGCGCGGTGATCGGCCTCGCCGGGGCGGGCCGCCTCAGGAGCCATGTAGGCGGCGGTGCCGAGGGCACCGGTGGTCTGGGTTCCGATCTCGGCCGTGGTGGCGGCGATGCCGAAGTCGCCCAAGAAGACCCGGTCGCCTTCGAGGAGGATGTTCGAAGGCTTGACGTCACGGTGCAGCACCCCGCGGCTGTGCGCGTGGTCCACGGCCTCGGCCACGGCACCCACGACGGCCAGGACGCGCTCCGGGGCGAGGGGACCGGCTTCGAGTTCGTCGGCGAGCGTGGAGCCTTGCACCAGGCGCATGGCGAGGTACCAGTAGCCGTCGGACTCGCCGGCCTCATACACAGGGACGACGGCGGGGTGATCGAGGCCCGCCGCCGCCCAGCCCTCGCGCTCGAAGCGGTGGGCGGCCTGGGGCAGTCGGGCGACGCCGGGGTCGAGGACCTTGAGCGCGACGTCGCGGCCCAGGTGGACCTGTCGGGCGCGATAGACGGTGGCGAAGGCGCCCCGGCCTATGACGGCGCCGACCTCGAAGCCCCCCAACCCCCGGCCGCCGAGGGCATCACCCTCCACGCCGGGAGCCTACGCCGAGGCTGCTGACTCAGGCTTCCGCGCCGCGTCGTTCTGCCGCTCGGGCCCGGGCCTCGTCGCCCACCTCCCGGTGCAGAGCTGCCAATTGTTCGTAGAGCTCGGTGCGCCAGGGCTCAGCTGCGAGGAGCACTTCGATCGCTGCAGAGCGGTCGGTGAGCGGCGTTGCCGCGTCCGCCGCCACCCGCTCGGCCAGCTCGACGCGAAGGATCTCGGCTGCCCGGCGTTCCTCGGAAGCCCACTCGAGGTAGGGGTCGTCCTCGAGCAGCCCACCGCGGAACTGGGCGAGGGCCTCGGTATGGCGCCCGTCCTTCGCGAGCGCCCGGCAGTGGGCCAGGTCGGTCTCCGCCTCGACCCGGACGCGGTCGCCCACCGTGTCGACGAACCGTGACGGCTCACCGGTCTGGCGACCCGGCTCCAACCGGCGACGAATCTCGCTCAACGCAGCGCGCAGGAGCACGCGTCCCTTGTCCGGGTCGCGCTCAGGCCACACCGCCTCAATCACTTCCTCGCGGTGGGCGCCGTGCTCGCCTGCGAGTGCGAGGTACTGCAGCACCTCCAGCGCCTTGTGCGACCTCCACGCCTTGAGCGGCAGGACCTCGCCCGCCACCTCCACACGAGACGCGCCGAGGACCTCGACACGCAGGACCAGCGGCGGCCGCGCCGCGAGCGGCGCCAGGAGGGCACGCGCCTGCGCTTCCACGAGGGCGAACCCACCCCGGCGGAGCTCGTGGAGCCGAGCTTCGGCTCGGCGGACCCCTTCCGCGTCGGCCCGGGCCGTGCCGACAGCAAGACGGACGAGCTGGACCTGAACTCTGGCGTAGGCGTCGTGGCGGCCGATGCGGCGCTCAACGAAGTCGGCCACCGCCAGTGCTTCCTCGAACTCGCCACCGTTGACGAGCGTCCACGCGTGCACGGGCGCGGCGGCCGCCAGATCGATGCCGCCGGCCTCTGCCGCCACGCGGTAGGCGGCTTGCGCCTGCCCTCGCGCCACGGCTTGGTCGGCGCGCACGAGGGCGAGGCGGGCCAGGACCGACAGACAGGGCGCCTCGGTGAGCTCTGCGTCGGGAAGGGTTCCGGCGGCGCGGCCCCGTCGAGCGTGCTCCTCGGCCTCGTCCAGCGCACCTTGGGCCAGGGCCACTTCGGCCCGCGCCCAGTGGGCGAGGGGATTGTCTCCGGCGGCGACCAGTGCCGCCCTGGCGCCCACGAGATCGCCTGCCCACCACCGGACCACGCCGAGCCACCCGTGCCCCCGCTCGGCCAGGAGCGGTTCCGCCCCGGGGGTAACCGCCGCCTCCAGGGCCCCAGCCGCCGAGGCGAGCGCGCCGGCGTGGGCGTGAGCGGAGGCAAGAGCGAAGAGCGCCTCGCGCCGGGTTGCGTCATCCGGCGCGGCTTGGAGCTGTCGCTCGGCCCGGGCCAGCGCCTCGTCGAGGTCGACGGTCGCCTTGCCGGCGGCGAGAACCGGCGGGAACTGATGGCGGAGCTCTGGGGGCAGGCGGTACAGCCAGCGGACCGCTCGCTGGACCCCGATCGCCGAGAGATGGCGACTGAGAACGTCGGCAGCCGCCTCGTGCTCGGCCCCGGCGAGGAGGAGGTCGATCGCCGCAGCAGGGTCGGTCTCCTCGATGACCGGCGCCGCGGCCCGCCGCAGCGCTGTCGCGCGTGCGGGCGCAACCTCGGGCTCGAGGACATCGCACGCCACCTGATGCAGGCGCCAGAACGTCGACTGCTCGGTCACGAGCATCGTTCGCTCGACGAGGCCGTCGAGGACCTCGGTGTCCACACCGATGGCCGCTGCGACGGGCGACGTGAGATAGGGAAGGACGGCCAAGGCCTCAACCGCGGCCCGTTCCGCGTCGGTCGTGTCGCGGAGAAGCGTCTGATGCACGAGGGGTTCGACGGCCTCGCCGGCGACTCCGGACTCTGCCGCCATGCTCAAGCCCGCGGCCCAGCCCGCGAGCTGGCGGCTGAGCTCGCTCCCGGTGGCCGGATCCCGACCGCGGCGTTCGAACAGTGCCGCAGCCTCCTCCTCGGTGAAGGCAAGCTCGTCAGCTCCGACAACTCGGAGGAGGCCATCAGAGACCCGACCGAGCAGCCCGGGCGGCCGCACTCGGCTGCAGAGCACTACGCCGCTCCCTCGGGGGACGAGCGGGAGGACCTCGGCGATCAAGGGGTCGCACTCCTCGCCCCGCCCGAGGT
>DASZJD010000079.1 GCA_035948415.1 Acidimicrobiia bacterium
GGCCGAGCTGTTCACGAAGGTGCTGGCCAGCGGCTACCGCCGAGCCGACGTCAGCCACGCCCGGGTGGTCCTCGTCGAGATGGGCACCGAGCTCCTCGGCTCGTTCCGGCCCGCGTCGCGCCGCCACGCCGAGCAGACCCTCCGCGCTCGGGGGGTGTCTGTCCGCTTCTCGGACCAGGTGGTCGAGGTGACGCCGGCCGGAGTGCGGTTCGCCTCCGGCGAGCTGCTGGCGACCCGCACCGTGGTCTGGACCGCGGGCGTGAAGGCCAACCCGCTCGCCGACCGGCTCGGGCTGCCCCAGACCCGGGGCGGGCGGATCGCGGTGGAGCCCGACCTCTCGGTGCGCGAGAGCCCGGACGTCTTCGTCGTCGGCGACGTCGCCGCGCCGACGGACCGCGGCCGGCTGCTGCCCCAGCTGGCGCCGGTGGCGATGCAGACCGGCGCCCACGCCGGCGAGCAGGTCCTCCGGCGGCTGCGCGGCGAGCCCACCCGCCCCTTCCGCTACCGAGACAAGGGCACGATGGCCACGATCGGGCGCCGAGCCGCCGTCGCCGACCTCCCGCTCGGCGTGACGCTGCGCGGGACCGTGGCCTGGCTGGCGTGGCTGGTCCTCCACCTCGTGTACCTGGTCGGCTTCCAGAACCGGGCCCAGGTCCTGCTCCAGTGGGCGTGGAACTACCTCACCTGGGACTGGGGGCCGCGCCTCATCCTCGATCCCGACTCGTAGGCGCGCCGCTCGCGCGGCGAGACCGGCGCCTCGGCCGGCGGGGGCTCGACGTCACGCGGAAGGCCGAGTACGTGCTCGGCGACGATGTTGCGCTGCACGGCCCAGGTTCCGCCCCCGATGGTCAGCGCGGGCGAGAACAGGAAGCCGTAGTGCCAGACCGGGTCCACGCCGCGGCACTGCCCGCGCGCGAAGTTGATCTCGGTCGGGCCTCCTCGCGACCGCTCGGGGAGGTCACCGACCGGGCCGGACCCGGCGAGCATGCCGCTCGCGCCGGCGAGGTCCTTGCCCAGCTCCATGAGCCGCTGGCCGTGCTCGTCGGCGAGCAGCTTCTGGACCGACGCCTCGGGACCCGGCTCGTGCCCGGCCAGGCGCGACGAGAGGGTGCGGAGGCGGACCAGGCGGAGGACCTCGCCCTCGATGTAGAGGGCGGCGAGGCGGTCGCGAAGCCGAGCGTCGGCGAGGGAGCCCCCGGCCCGCACCGCGGACACGAGGTCGTGCGCCGACGGGCCGGCGCCCCACAGCGCGCCGCCGGTCGACAGCGAGACGCGCTCGTTCGCGAGCGTCGCCCTCGCGAGCCGCCAGCCGTCGTTCTCGCGCCCGACGAGGCAGTCGGTCGGGATCCGGACGTCGTCGAAGAACACCTGGTTGAACGAGTGCGCGGTCGTCATGTCGACGATCGGGCGGGTGCTGATCCCCGGCCGGTCCATCGGGCAGATGAGGTACGAGATGCCTCGGTGCTTCGGCGCGGCGAGGTCGGTCCGAGCCAGGAGGATGCCGAACCGGGCCCGGTGCGCCAGCGTGGTCCAGGTCTTCGTGCCGTTCACCACGTAGGTGTCGCCGTCGCGCTCGGCCCGGGTCGAGAGCGCGGCGAGGTCGGAGCCGGCGTCGGGCTCGCTGAACAGCTGGCACCACAGCTCCTCGCCGGCCAGCGCCGGCAGCAGGAACCGGTCCCGCTGGGCCCCCGTGCCCGCCAGCAGGATGGTGGGACCGGCCCAGCCGACGCCGATCGGGTTCTCGGGCCGGGGGACGCCGGCCGCTCGCAGCTCCTCGTCGATGATCAGCTGGTGGGCCGGGTCGGCGTCGAGCCCGTACGGCCGCGGCCAGTGCGGCGCGACGTAGCCCGCCTCGGCGAGCTGGCGCCCGGTCGGGCGCGGGTGGTCGGCCAGCCAGGCGCGGACGGCGAGGCGACGGGGATCGTCGTCAGGAGCAGGTCCGAACTCGATTCCGGCACCGTACCGAGCCCGCCCGGGCCGAGGGCGACCATCCGCAGGTCGCGGCGCGGAAATCGTCGGCACGGCGAACGGCCCCGAGCCGCGTCGTCACGGCGACGACGCGGGCCGCGCTCAGGCCGGGGTGCCCCCGGCCGGCGCCTCGCCCGGCGCCGCGAGCAGGTCTCGCTTGAGGTCGCGCTTGAGGATCTTCCCGGCCGGGTTGCGCGGCAGGGGGTCGTCGGAGAACCAGATGCGAGCCGGCACCTTGAACGCCGCGAGCCGGGCGGCCACGTGCTGGCGGAGCTCGTCCTCGCCGACCGTCGCGCCGGGCGCGGTGTGGACGACGGCGCCGACCTCCTCGCCGAGGACGGGGTGGGGGACGCCGATGACCGCGGCGTCGGTCACCGCCGGGTGCTCGAAGAGCGCGGCCTCGACCTCGACCGACGAGATGTTCTCGCCGCCGCGGATCACCAGGTCCTTCGACCGGTCCACGATGTAGACGAAGCCCTCGGGGTCGACGCGCGCCAGGTCGCCGGAGTGCAGCCAGCCGTCGGTGAACGACGCCGCCGTCTCCTCCGGCTTGTTCCAGTAGCCGGTCACGACGTTCGGCCCCTTGATCCACAGCTCCCCGACCTCACCGGGTGGCTGGGCTCGACCCTCCTCGTCGACGACCTGCACGTCGCAGACCGGGACGGGGACCCCGACGCTGTCCGGGTGGGCGAGGTAGTCGGCCCCGGCGTTCATGGTGGTGACCGACGAGGTCTCGGTGAGCCCGTACCCGTTGCTCGGCGTGCGGCCAGGGAAGCGCTGCTCGATGGCGCGCACGAGCTCGGGGGCCGCGGGCGCGCCGCCGTAGCCGACGCCGCGGAGGCTCGAGAGGTCCCGGGCCGAGAAGTCGGGGTGCTCCATCACCTGCCACACCATCGCCGGGACGCCGCCGAAGACGGTGACACGCTCCTGCTCGATGAGCTCGAGCGCTCGCCCGGCGTCCCACCGGTGCATGAGCACGAGCTCGTTGCCGGCCGCCGCGTTCGCGACGAGCACCGAGTGGCAGCCGGTGGCGTGGAAGAAGGGCACCGACAGGAGGTAGACGCCGCGACCGGCCGTCGGCGGTCGGGCTTGCGCCCGGTCCGGGGTTCGGAGCGCGGCCCGGGCGTTCGCGAAGCCGAGGCTCATCAGGTTCGTGCAGATGTTGCGGTGGGTGCCGAGCACGCCCTTCGGCGGCCCGGTGGTTCCCGACGTGTAGAAGATGGTGGCGTTGTCCTCCGGGCCCAGGTCCACGGGCGGCAGCTCGACGTCGGCGGGGATCTCCCCGAGCAGGTCGGCCACGGACGTGAAGCCGGCGGCCAGGTCGTCCCCGGCCCGGGCGACGAGCACTCGGAGCCCGTCGAGCTCGTCGAGCTCCGGGAGCAGGCGGTCGAGCCGCGCCTGGTCGCAGACCAGGACCGTGGTCCCCGAGTCGCGGAGGCCGTACGCCAGCTCGGCGCCGGTCCACCAGGCGTTGAGCGGGACGACGATGGCACCGGCGGCGGCGGCGGCCCAGAACGCCAGCGACCACTCCGGCAGGTTCCGCATGGCGATCGCGACGCGGTCGCCGGGTCGGACGCCGTACTCGGCTCGCAGCCTCTGCGCGAGCGTCGCGGCGGCGGCGAAGTGGCGGGCGAAGGTCCAGTGCTCGTCCTCGTAGACGAGGAAGTCGAGCTCGCCGTGGGCGCGGCTTCCCGAGAGGATCGTGGCGAGCGACGTCGGCGCGTGCTTCCACACCCGGGTCGGGACCCCGCGGATCGTCGCCTCGGCGATCTCGAAGGGTTCGCCGGGCGCCGTGAGCCGGGTGTGGACCTGGGCCAGCGAGGGCAGGGCCGCGTCCGTCACGTCCACGCCGTCATCCTGCCCCGGCCGGACGGCGTCGGCCCGCCCGCGGTCGGTGGACGGGGGGCACGATCACGCCACCGCCGGTCCGCCGACGACAGGGGCTTCGCATCGGAGGACGGCTACTCGGCCGGCGGCGACAGGCGGGCGAGGAGCTCCTCGCGGAGCTGGCCCGCCGGTGGCAAGCCGGGCACGTCCACGAAGGGCTCAGGGTCGAGGCCCTCGGCGATGCCGTGCCAGCGGCGGGCCGCCAGCTCGACGAACTCAGGCTGTGGGAACACCCAGAAGCGGTCACCCTCGATCGCGGCCGCCACGAGGTCGGCGACGAGCGCCGGCTGCGCGCCCTCGTCGACGGCGCGGCGGACGTGCTCGGCGAGCGCCTCGTAGCCGGGCGCCGGGTCTGGTCGGTCGCCCAGCGCGTCCGGCCAGTTGCGCTCCGAATCGAGGATCCCGGTGCGGACCCAGCCCGGGCACAGCACGCTCACCCCGAGGGGGAGGCCGGTCATCCGCAGCTGGGCGTAGAGGTCCTCGGAGAGGGCGACCACGGCGTGCTTCGTGGCGTCGTAGATCGGGCCGAAGCCCGGGACCAGGCCGGCGATGCTCGCGGTGTTCACGATGTGGCCGCGGCCCTGGCCGGCCAGCGTCGGGAGGAAGGCGCGGACGCCGTGGATCACGCCCCACAGGTTGACGCCCAGGACCCAGCTCCAGCTCGACAGGGGGCCGAACCACGGGTCACCGACGCCGGCGACCCCCGCGTTGTTGCAGACGACGTGCACCGCGCCGAAGCGCTCGAGGGCCGCTCGGGCCAGCGCCGTCACCGACGCCTCGTCGCTCACGTCGGTGCGCACGGCGAGGGTGTCGACGCCGAGCGCCGACACGTCGGCGACCGCCTCGCCCAACGCCGGCTCGTCGACGTCGGCGAGCACGACGTCGAGACCGCTGCGGGCGAGCCGCCGGGCGAGGGCCCGGCCGATCCCGCCGGCAGCCCCGGTGACGACCGCGACGTCGCCCTGGCGCAGCTCCATCTCGGCCCCCGTCGGCAGTGTCGTGCGGATCGTATCGACCGGCCCCGGTGGCGGGCGCCGACCGGCGCGGGGCGGTCCTTCGAGTCGGGCTCGGCTCCCCCGAGGACGGTCGTCGGGTCCGGCGGCCGGCGGTGGAATTGACATCGGGGCGAAAATCGAGGCGACGGGAACGATCGAACACCGCCGAGGGCAGCCGAGCGGCGCCGCCGCCGATCCGGCCGCCGGCGCGGGTTCGCTGCCCATCGGAGTCGGGCCATGACCTCGCGGCACCGGTCCACACATCGGTCGGCGGCGCTCCTGGCCCTCCTCGCGCTCGTTCCCGCCGGGCACCTGGCGTCGTCGGCGCCCCGCTCCGGCTCCGCCCCTCCCGCCGGTTCGGTGGCGGCCGCGGATCTCGTCCCCTGTCAGGGCCGCCAGCTCAGCGCCGCCTTCACCATGACGCGGGTGATCCGGGGCCGGCACCGCGTCGTCCTCGTGCTCACGAACGCGAGTGCCGCCCCGTGCGCGATGGTGGGCTTCGTCGGCCTTCGGATGCTCGGCGCCGACGGCGACGGGCTCCTCACCGACGTCGAGCGCGGTGCCGCGCTGCGGCCGCCGACCGAGGTCGTCGTCCCACCCGCCGGTCAGGCGTCCACGCTGCTCAGCTGGACCGACGTGGACTCCGCCCAGGGTTGCGTCGCACCGAGCGGCATCGCGATCACGCCGCCGAACGACACGCAGGTCGTTGCGACCACGTGGCCCGTCGTCGGCCTGGTCTGCGAGTACGGCCGGATCGAGGCCGCGCCGGTCCACCGCGGGGTCGGCCCGCTCTAGGCCGGTGACGATCGGGCGCGCCGGAGCGCGCCGCGGTCCCCTCCGTCCTGGTCGCCGCTCAACGTCCGAGCGCGGTGAGGAAGGGCACCAGGTTGGCCAAGAAGTCGTTCGTCGGGCTGGCGCCGGCAGGGTCGTTGTGCGCGTACGTCGACTGCCGGTTCACGAGCGTCAGCTGGCGGGGCGGAATGCTCGACTGGTTCGCCAGCGCGGTCGCGGCGTCCAGGACGCGCTGCCCCCCCAGCGCCGCGCCGAAGGCGTAGATGCGCAGCGCCTGCGGCAGGTCGTGGCCGTGGGTGGCCCGGACGTCGAGGATGCCTTGCGCCGGGTTCGAGTTGCCGTCGCCCACGGCACCGGAATCGATCGTGAGCCGCTGCGGGTGGTACCAGGCGGTCCCGTCGAGGCCCTTGAGCCCGGTGCCCGAGAACATGTCGGCGTAGCGCTGGATCGGGGTGAGCGCGCCGGTGCCGTCCCATCCCCGCGGCGCGCCCGTCGACGCCAGCTGACCGAGGTGGGCCTGCGCGGCTCGGAGGCCCATCGGCGAGGTCTTGGTGTCGAGCGCGGACCCGTACCCGCCTTCGTTCGTGACCGGCAGCGGAGGTCGGAGGTTCGCCGGGAGCAGCGGCCAGCCCTGCAGGCGCGCCGGCGCGCTGGGCTCGAGGTGCACCAGCGTCGAGGTGACCGCGTTGAACAGGCCGGCGAACGGCGCGGTGATGCCGCCGAAGGCCAGCCACGGCGAGCCACGCTGGAGCGCCTGGAGGGAGGCGGTCGCGGCCGGGGCGGTCACCGCGGTCGGGTCGCTGCCGCCGTCGATGAACACGAGGCCGGAGAGGTCCCGCGCGCCGGCCTGTCCGTTGAAGTCCCAGGTGGCGTACGCGGTCGTGATGGAGCCGCCCAGCGAGTGGCCGCCCAGCACGACCCGGCCGCCGAGCCGCCGCGCCGCCGCGACGACCCGCCGGAGGTCCTCGACCGCGACCCGCATGCCCCACTGGCGGGCGAAGGCGACGTCGGCGTCGTTGATGAAGTGGAAGTGGGTCTTGACGCTCCGGTCCGTGAGGAAGCCGAGGTAGTAGTCGAAGAGCTGCTGGGGCGTGGCCCGGCCGCCCTTGGCCCGGTTGAGCATCGAGTGGTCCTCGAGCAGGTTCTCTCGGCGCTCGACCGCCCACACCTGCCAGCCGTGCGCGCGCGTGGCGACGTCCTTCGCGAGCGGCTCGAAGTAGGCCGCGCTCGCGGACGTTCCCGGGACGAGGACCAGCACGTTCTTGGCGCTGCTGGGCCCGGTCTCGAGGACGCCGACGCGGTCGAGCCGGCGTGGGGTCCCGGGGGCCGGGAAGCCGGCCAGCTGCTCGAAGCGCACGGGGACGGCCACCCGCGCCAACGGACGACCCGACGGGGCCGACGGCGCCTGGGCCGCGACGGTCGCCGCGCCGAGCGCGAGGGCGCCGAGCGCAACGGCCGCCCGTCGACACACCGACCGCCACGAACTCATGCGTCCTCGCCCGGTTCGGCCGCGGCTCGGAGTGACCGCCGCGTGGCGGCGACGAGCTCGCGGCCGACGCGGTCGAGGTCGAGGGAGCTCGGGTCGGTGACCGCCAGGAGCGAGATGCCGCGCAGCGTGCCGATCAGCAGCGCGGCGTGGGCCTCGGGGTCCACGTCCGAGCGGATCTCGGCGCGCTCGATCCCGTCGCGGACGTACTCGGCGACCATCGACCGGACGGTTCGGTGGACGCGGTTGATGGCGGGGAGAAACGCGGGCTCGGACGCGACCGCCTCGCCGAGGAGCACGCACGCGGCGCGGACCTGCGGTTCGGGCCGGCGGAGCCCCTCCACGTAGACGCGCAGCCACGTCAGGAGGGCCGGGAGCCCTTCCCGGCCCTGGAGCGCGGGCTCGAAGAGCTCGGTGCGGAAGCGCTCGACCAGGTAGTCAGCCAGAGCGAGCAGGAGCTGGTCCTTCGAGCCGAACAGGTAGGTCGGAAGGCCGCGGCTGCAGCCGGCGGTGGCGGCGATGTCGCCGAGGCTGGTGCGGGCCGTCCCGCGGGTCGCCACCAGCTCCATCGCCGCCGCGAGCAGCCGCTCCTCGGAGGCGGCCCGGCGCTCGGCCTGCGTGGGACGAGCCCCGGCCCGTCGCGTCCGGGGGGGTCGGCTCGTCCGCGTGAGCGTCGGCATCGCCCCTCCGCGCTGCGAACTTCTTGGCCCGCTGTCTAGCAGATGTTGAACCGAGAGCCAGCAAACCCGACGCGCCGCACCGTCGAGCTGGCCCGCCGTGACCCCGGTCACCTTGCGTTCGGAAACCAAACCCAATAGGTTCGGATTATGAACGAACTCGGAGCGCGCGTGAACGCTCCGCCACGGGGTCTGAGCGTCGACGGTCCCAGCGCCGTCGACCGGAGCCGGCTCGAGGCGATGTTCGACCGATGCTCGGCCTCGACCCTGTTCCATCGCTTCCACGGCGGCGGGGAGCACGTGCCGACCCGCTACCTCGACCGGGCCCTCGCGCAGTCCGAGACCCACGTCTTCCTCGTGGCCCGACTCGGCGACGACATCGTCGGCGTGGCCGAGGCCCATCGCGACGGCAACGGGACGTCGGAGATCGCCGTCGTCGTCGAGGATGCGTGGCAGCACCGCGGCGTCGGCACGCGGCTGGTGTCGGCGCTGATCACCAACCAGCGGTCGCGCGGCGTCGCGGCCCTCAGCGCCTCGGTGCTGCCCGAGGACAGCTGGGTCCTGCGCCGCCTGGGCCGGCTCGGGCCCATCTCGACGAAGCCCGCGTCAGGGATCTACGACGCGGTGCTGGAGCTCCCGCGCCGGCGCTGACCGTTGGGCACGCTTGCGTGCCTCAGCCGGCCCGGCGGAGCGCCCGGCCCGGCCGAGCGCCGGTGTGGGAGCCGTCGCGCACCACGGGCGTGCCGTTGACCCACACGGTCGAGATTCCGGCTGGGTGCTGCCGGGGTGACTCGTAGGTGGCGACGTCGTCGATCGTCGTGGGGTCGAAGAGCACGAGGTCGGCCCAGGCGCCGGGCTCGATCGTGCCGCGGCCCGCCACCCCGAACTGCGCCGCCGGCAGACCCGTCATGCGGTGCACCGCCTCCTCCAGCGACAGCACCCGCTCGTCCCGCGCGTAGTGGCCGAGCACGCGGGCGAACGCGCCGTACAGGCGCGGGTGCGGCTTGCCGCCCAGGGTCGGGATGCCGTCGGAGCCGATCATGGTGCTGGGGTGAGCCATGACGGTTCGAACGTCGTCCTCGCTCATCGATTCGATGACGACGACGGCGCCGTCACCTTCGGCGGCCACGATTCGCCGGGCCGCGTCGAGCGGCGCCACACCGAAGGTCGCCGCCAGGTCGGTCACGGTGCGGCCCTCCCACTCGGGGTGGCGTGGTGCAGACGCGAGGAGATGGTTGCGCCACTCGACGGCCCCGAAGCCGGCCGTGCCCTCCTCGAGGTTCTGGAGGACCGCAGCGAGGCTCGTGCTCCCGGCCGTGTACGGGTACTGGTCGGCGCTGACCGCGACGCCGCGCGCCCGGGCGGCGTCGATGAGGCCCAGCGAGTCGCGGACCAGGCCCCACGCCGACGGGCTGCTGGCCTTGTGATGGGAGATCTGGACCGGCACGCCGGCGGTCTCGCCGATGCGGATGGTCTCCGACACCGCGTCGAGCAGCCCGTCGGCCTCGTTTCGCATGTGGCTCGCGTAGACCCCGCCCGTCGTGGCCATCTCGGCCGCCAGGGTCACGAGCTCGTCGGTCTTCGAGTATCGGCCCGGCTCGTAGATGAGGCCCGTCGAGTAGCCGACACAGCCCGCCGCCAGGCCCTCGGCCAGGGTCGCGCGCATCTGTTCCTGCTCCCCCGCCGTGGGCGGGCGTCGGGCGTTGCCCATGGTGTCGAGGCGAATGGTGCCGTGCCCGATCAGCACGGCCACGTTGAGGCTGGGCGGGTCGGCGTCCACGGCGTCGAGGTACTCCGCGTAGGTGCTCCACGGCGGCAGCGTCTCGCGGCGGTGATCGGCGCCGAACAGGGTGAGGTACGTCTGGGCGGCCGCGAACGGCGCCGCGCCGAGCCCGCAGTTCCCGACCACGTCGGTCGTGACGCCCTGGGCGACCTTGAAGTCCATCTCGGGCGTCAAGAAGACGGCGAAGTCGTCGTGGCTGTGCACGTCGATGAACCCGGGCGCGAGTGCCAGCCCGGCGCCGGCGACGTCGGTGTCCGCCCGCGCCGCCGACAGGTCGCCGACGGCTTCGATCCTTCCGCCCGTCACGCCCACGTCGGCGACGCTCGGCGTCCGGCCAGACCCGTCGTAGACGGTCGCGCCGCGGATCACGAGGTCCACCGCCCCCGAAGGTATCGCCCGTCGCTCAGGAAGTACGTGGGAGGAACGCGGCCCTCGTTACTGCCCCAGGACGACGACGCAGTCGGCGTTCGCCGAACCGGCCGGGGCCGGGCTCGGGAACGGCTCGACCGTGGTGCCGGTTCCGACGTTCTTCGCCAGCGTCGTGGCTTCGGCCTCGAAGCCCGGCCGGCACTGCACAGCGTTGCCGTGGCGTCCGGACGCGTTCCCGACGCTGGCGACCTTGTACCCGATCGCGCCGAGGGCGAAGGCCTTCGTGCTCGCCGCGCCCGGCATCCCCGACCCGTTCAGGACGTCGACCCGAACCTGGCCCGGCGGGCGCCCCGGAGACGCGGTCGTCGTCGTGGCCCCCACGGACGTCGGGGTGGACACTGACCGCGTCGAGTGCTTCGAGGCGGGGGCATTGACCTTCACGTGGAACCCGTAGACGGCGGCGGCGCCCGCACCGGCAACGACGGCCGCACCGAGCACCGCGCCGAGCCAGAACGCGAGCTTCCTGGATCCCCGTCGACGGTGACGGCCGCCTCGCGCGGCCTCTCGGGCCGCCGCTCTGGTCGTGGCGGGTGGCGCCGGCAGCGCGCCGGGTGCACCCAGCGGGATGACCCGGTCGCTCGTGTACTCCGTCCACTGGGAGCCATCCCAGAAGCGATAGTCGTGCTGCCCGGTTGGGTCCGCGGCCCATTGGGCCGGCGGGGAGTCACCTTCGTTGCTCATCCGTCTCCCGAGCAACGTCGTCGCTGGTCAAAACACGATAATCGGTGCGGACGCCGGACCACGATGCCAACCGCACCTCCCCGATGCGCCCAGTGCGGCGGCGACCGGCAGGGAGCGGGCCGCCCGCTGGCAGACGTCCGCGCCGGCGCGATGGACCGCGAACGAGTCGGCGGCGGCGGCGCCCCTCATGGCTCGCTGATCCTCGAGGCCGATACCGTCCTCCCGAAGCTCGGGGCGCGTTCGAACCGCCGGAAGGAGGCGCAGTGGACGGCCCGCTCATCACGCAGAGCATCACGGCCTCCGTCACCTACGACGATCCCCGTGCGGGCATCCGCTGGCTCACCGACGTCCTCGGGTTCCGGCCGGCGGCGGTCCATGACGGGCCCGACGGCGACGTCGTCCACGCGGAGCTGGTGTGGGAGGCCGGGTTCCTCTTCGTCGGCCGACGCGCGCCGGCGGGCGAGCCCGGGCCTGCCGTCGGGCCCAGCTCGGTCGCACTGAACACACGCGACCCGGCCGCCGTCGACCGCTGGTACGAGCGCGCGCTGGCCTCGGGGGCCGACATCGTCCGGCCCCTGCACGATGCCCCCTACGGCAGCCACCAGTTCGACGTCCGGGATCCCGAGGGGAACCTCTGGACCGTCGGGACCTACCAGCCCGAGATCTCGCGCCGCGGCCGCTGATCCCCCGCCGGCAGCACGGGCCCGCGGCCCGGGCGGCGGCTCGGGGCGGTGGACGGCCCCGCCGCCCTGCCCCCGGGACGGCACCGGCGGCAGGATCCGGTTGCCGCCGTCGCACCGGCTTGCGAACATATGTTCGTGGCGAGCGAGGCGACGATCCTGCACGCCGACCTCGACGCCTTCTACGCCTCCGTCGAGCAACGAGATGACCCTCGTCTGCGGGGCCGTCCCGTGATCGTCGGCGGCGGCGTCGTGCTCGCAGCCAGCTACGAGGCCAAGGCCTACGGGATTCGCACCGCGATGGGCGGCGCGCGGGCCCGCCGGCTGTGCCCGCAGGCAATCGTGGTCGAGCCCCGCATGTCGGCCTACTCCGACGCGAGCCGGGCGGTGTTCGAGGTGTTCGACGACACCACGCCCCTGGTCGAGGGGCTCTCGATCGACGAGGCCTTCCTCGACGTCGGCGGTCTGCGGCGAGTCTCGGGCACGCCCACCGAGATCGCCGCGAGGCTGCGACGCGACGTCCTCGACCGGGTCGGTCTGCGGCTCACCGTCGGGGTCGCCCGGACGAAGTTCCTGGCCAAAGTCGCGAGCGGCGTCGCGAAGCCCGACGGCCTGCTCGTCGTGCCACCCGACGGCGAGCTCGCCTTTCTCCACCCGTTGCCGGTCGAACGGCTCTGGGGCGTCGGGCCCGTCACGGCGGGCACCCTCCACGACCGAGGGATCGCCACCGTCGGCCAGGTCGCCCAGCTCGCGGAGACGGTGCTCGTCGCGATCCTCGGTCGGGCCGCGGGCCGGCATCTCCATGCCCTCGCGCACAACCGCGATCCCCGACCCGTCGTGCTCGGTCGCCGTCGCGGCTCGATTGGCTCCCAGCGCGCGCTCGGCCGTACCCGAGCCTCGCCCGATGCCGTCGACGCCGCTGTCGTCGCGCTCGTGGATCGCGTGACCCGTCGAATGCGGTCAGCCGGCCGGGTGGGGCGGACCGTCGTGCTGCGCTTGCGCTTCGACGACTTCTCGCGTGCGACTCGGTCCCACACGCTGGCGCAAGCGACCGCGCACACCGAGACGATCCTCGTCGCGGCACGCGCGCTGCTGACGATGGCGATGCCGATGATCGAACGCGAGGGCCTCACGCTGGTCGGTGTCGCCGTCTGCAACCTGGATGACAGCGGGGCGGTCCAGCTCACGCTGCCGCTCGATCGTCACGGCGTCGCGCTCGACGACGTGCTCGACGACGTGCGGACCCGGTTCGGATCGGCCGCGGTCACTCGGGCGGTGTTGCTCGGCCGCGATCAGGGCCTCTCGGTCCCGATGCTCCCGGACTGACCGGCCCGCGGCGGAGCCGTCGGATCGCCCACCGCGGCCCTCGGCCGGGCGTCACCGGTGGCGGAACGCCCTCCCGGGCGCGTTGGCGATGGACTACAACGGGCCGTCGGTGGTCGTACCGGGCTGGGCCCGGACCCCGCGCCGGAGTCGGGTTGAGGACAGGGAGGGTTCGGCGCCGTGAGCGACCCGCAGGACCGCGTGGCCACGCGTGAGCCGGCCGCGACTCGGTACGGCGACTGGGGACCCGCGGTGCGCGTGCGCGTCGAGCACGGCGCGGCTTGGGCGTTCGCACGCGCCGTCAAGGACGAGAACCCGGTCTACGCCTCCGCCGCCGCGGCGGCCTCGGCCGGCCTGTCCGGGATCCCGGTGCCCCCCACGTTCAGCTTCGCCTGGCTGCACGCGTGCGCGCTCCCAGACCTGCAGCCCGACGGCTCGGTGCCGCCATCGATGCTGCCGCCGGGCACCGACCTGTTCGGGACCGGGGGCCCGGCCCGCGGCGTCTACCTGCACGGCGAGCAGACGTTCACCTTTCACCGCCCGCCGAGGGTCGGTGAGGTCCTGGACGGCAGGACCCGGGTCTCGGCGCCGGTCGCGAAGTCGGCCCGTCGGGGGCAGATGGTGCTGAGCCACGTCCAGACCCGCTGGTCGACGCCGGACGGGGCGCCGGTCGTGACCGAAGACGCGACGTACATCCTCCTGCTCGACGGGTGACGGTGCGACCGACCCCTCACGAGCCGTCCCGGGCTGTCGAGGGTCGCGTCGGGTCCTCGCCCGAACCCGCGGCGACAGGCGCGGCGGTGTTCAGCGTCCGAGCCGAGCCCGCCCGGGGCGCGTTCCTGCCGCCGGCGCTCGTTCGGCTCTCGGGTCTTGACCTGCTGCGGACCTACCTCGACGGGGGCTACGACTGGGCGCCCGTCGCCCATCTCACCGGGATGCACCCGACCCGGGTCGACGCGGGGACGGCGCGTTGCGTCATGCCGTTGTCGGACTGGCTCCGCTCGTCGCACGGGCGGGTCAGCGAGGGCGCCCTCCTCATCCCTGCCGACAGCGCGCTCGGCTCGGCCGTGCACACGACGCTGCCCGCCGCGACGCTGTACACGACGGCGGAGCTCTCCCTGTCGTGGATCCGCCCGGTGGAGCCCGGCGGCCTCGTCGTCGCTGACGCTCGCGCCGTGTACACGAGCGACACGTTGGGGTTGTCCCAGGTGACGCTGACCGACGACGAGGGCGAGCTCATCGGCGTCGGCGCGTCGCGCTGCACGGTGTTCCCCCCCGTGCCCGAAGGCGTCAGCCCCCCACCCGGACCCGAGCCGCTCCGACCGCCGCCGTCGGAGCCTGCGACCGGGCCCGCCGACCCCTACCTGCGTGCCGTCGAGGGCGAGGTCCTCGAGGATCGGGTCTGGCGGGCCTCGGGCGGCCGGGACGTCCTCGAGGGGCAGCGGCGGGGCAGCCTCCCGCAGCCGCCGCTGCATCACCTGTTCGGGTTGGCACCGGTCGAGATCGGGGACGGGCGGGCGGTCTTCTCGCTGCCGTGCACCCGGTGGGTCTCGAGCCCGGTGGGGTTCGTGCAGGGCGGGGTGATCGCGCTGCTCGGGCACACGGCGCTGCTCGGCGCGGTGGAGGCGACGGTGCCGCCCGGAGGCGGTTGCGCGCCGCTCGACCTCAAGGTGAACCTGCTCCGGCCCGTGGCGCCAGACGGCCGCGACCTGGTGGCGAGCACCCAGGTCGTGCACCAGGGCCACACCTACGCCATCGCCACCGGGGAGGTGCAGAACGCCGACGGCAAGCGGGTCGCCCTCCTGACCGGGTCGGCCGCGTACCGCCCGTCGCCGTAGGAGCCGGGCTTCGGGCGCCGCCGGCGGGCTCGATCCCGCCCCGGACCGGCGGGCCGCCGGAAGGGGTGTTGGCGCAGCGGCCCAGGACCTGGTACGCGTATTAGTGGCGGGAAAGGGGTCAGTGAGGATGGAGTCGCGCCGGTTATCGCCGGCGGTGTGCGGCATCGGGACGGTCACCGGCTACGGCTGGGGCAAAAAACACCTTTGGGACGGACTCCTGCGCGGCGACTCCGCGGTTCGCCCCACCCCGGGCTTCGGCTCCTTGTTCGATCGCGACGAGATCTGGGTCGCGATGATCCCGGACGACGAGACCGCCGGCGTCGAGACGAAGTTCAGCCGGTCGTTGCGGGCGGCCGCCGGCGAGGCGGTCGAGGACGCGCGGGACCGGGGCTGGCGGCCGGGCCCGACGGTCGGTCTCATCCACGCCGTCGTCCTCGGCGAGGTCGGGCTCTGGCGCGACTTCTACGGCGTGAAGGGCGGCCGGGCGTCCCGCCGGGAGTACGTCCAGCTCATGCCCTCAACCGTGGTGACCAACCTCATGATCGAGCACGGCTTCCACGGCCCGTGCATGAACGTCGTCGCGATGTGCGCGTCGGGCAACGCGGCGCTGCTCACCGCCAAGCTCTGGCTGGACGCCGGCGTCGTGGACGACGTGCTCGTGGTCGCCACCGACGTGTCCGGGACGCCCGAGAACGCCCGCCAGATGGTGGACCTCGGGGTCGTCGTCGTCGACAGCCCGCCGCTCGACGCCTGCCGGCCCTTCCAGGAGGGCAGCCGGGGGTTCGTCGGCGGTGAGGCCTCGGTGGGCCTCGTCGTGTCGTCCCGGCCCGCGGGCGCCTACGCGACGATCCTCGGCGGCGCGATGTCGCACGACGCCCACCACGCCATCGCGCTCGCCGGCAAGCCCGAGCACATCGAGGCGTGCTACCGGGCCGCGCTCGTCAACGCGCACACCGACCCCGAGGACATCGTCTACTTCAACGCCCACGGGCCCGGGACCCGCCAGTGCGACCGCGCCGAGGCTCAGCTCTTCGACCAGCTGTTCCCGGGCGCGGCCGGGATCTTCTCCTTCAAGCCGCTGGTCGGCCACTGCCAGGGCGCCGCCGCCGCGGTCGAGGTCGCGATCTCGTGCCTCGCCTACCAGGAGGGAACCATCCCCGCGCCCCCGGCGGTGGCACCCGGGCACCCGCGGCTGGTCTCGGGGCCGATCGCCCGGCAGCCGGGGGTGACGTTCAAGTCGTCGATCGGGATGGGGGGCTACAACACGGCCCTGCTGCTCGACGAGCCCGACCACTGACAGCGTCGAGAACACCACTCTCCGTGCTAGGCTGGGCAGCCCTGAGGGGCGTGGGGCTCTTCGTCACGCAGTGGGCAGCTAAAGCGGCCTACGCCGGGTAAATCGGCGGGAGGTCTTCGTCGTTTCTATGACCGTGGATGGGCACTCCGAGTTTTGCACCCGCGCGGGCGGCGTCGACGGGGTCGAGCCGGCCGCCGGGTTCGAGCAGCTCTGGCGGGTGGCGACATTCGAGTTCGACTGCGCCAGCGACTTCGTCTACTGGTTCGACGACCCGAAGCCGTGCCTGAACCTGTCCGAGAACCAGGCGGCGCAGCTGCTCGAGCCGATCCTGGCGTCGGTCCGCCACGGCACGCCCTGGGAGCACTACGACCTCGACCAGACCCTCGACGACCTCGGGGGCGACCCGGTCAACCTCCGGGTGCAGGCCCGCCTCCTCCACGACTCCGACGATCGGGTGACCGGTCTCCTCGGCATCGTCACCGACGTCTCCGACCAGCGACGCACCGAGCAGGCGCTGCGCGGGGTCATGGACCGGTACCGGCGCCTGGTCGAGCTCAACCCGGATCCGGTCGTCGTCCACCAGCAGGGCGTCGTTCGCTACGTGAGCCCGGCCGCGCTGAAGATGGCAGGAATCGAACGGGCCGAGGAGTGGGTCGGGCACTCGATCACCGACTTCCTCCACCCCACCTCGGCCGACGCCGCGCTGAAGCGCATCGCGTCGCTGACGGAGCCGGGCATGGTCTCGGAGCCGGCCGAGGTCCTCCTCGTCGCCCCCGACGGAACCGTCCGGCCCTACGAGTCGATCAGCGTCTGCGTCGAGTGGGACGGCCGACCCGCGCACCAGGTCATCCTCCGGAGCGTCGCCGAGCGTCGTCGGGCCGAGGCCGCGCTCCGCTACCAGGCCAGCCTCGTCACCCACGTCTCGGACGCGGTCATCGGCGCCGACCCGGACGGCCGCATCCGGGCCTGGAACCCCGCCGCCGAAGCGCTCTACCGGCGATCGAAGGCCGACGTCATCGGCCTGTCGGTGCTCGAGGTCCTCGGGCCCGAGGCCGTGGCCACCGACGGGACCCCTCGCCCCGGCGAGGTCGAGCACCGACGCGCCGACGGCAGCCGCTTCAGCGTCCACGTGTCCGTCTCCCCGCTCCGCGACCAGCTCGGGAAGCCCGCCGGGGCGGTCGCGGTCTGCACGGACCTCACCGAGCGCCTCGAGCGCCTGGCCGCCGAGGCCCGGTACAGCGCCGTGGTGGCGGCGCTCGACGAGGGCGTCATCGTGGTCGACGAGCACGAGACGATCACGTCCGTCAACGCGTCGGCCCGGGCGATGCTGGGCCCGGTCGTCGAGGTCGGCGCGTCCGCCGGGGACCTGCTGGAGTGCTGGTCGCTCGTCGACGAGGCCGGGGACAGCCTCCCACGCGCCGACCACCCGCTGACGGTGGCGTTGCGCACCCGGGTGCCGCAGAGCCGGGTCGTCATCGGCGCCGTCGGCGAAGCCGGGCCGCGCTGGTTCTCCGTGAGCGCCCAGCCGCTCGGCGCCGAGGACGGCCAGCCGGGCGACACGGTCGTCTGCTCGTTCTCCGAGATCACGGACCGCAAGCTCGTCGAGGAGGAGCTCAACTTCCAGGCCACCCACGACCCCCTCACTCGCCTCGCCAACCGCGACCTGATCCTCCGACGCCTCGGTGAAGCGGTGGAGACCCGGTGCGACGATTCCGTCTCGGCCCTCCTGCTCGTCGACCTCGACCGCTTCAAGACCGTCAACGACACCCTCGGCCACTCGGTCGGCGACCGTGTCCTCCAGGAGATCACCCGTCGGATCACCGAGGTGGTGGATGGCGTCGGGGAGGTGGGCCGACACGCCGGTGACGAGTTCATCGTCGTCTGCCCCGTCGTCCGCGACCCCGACCTCGCACGGCAACTCGCCGACGAGGTCGGCGGCGCGATCCGCGCCCCGCTGCAGCTTCCGTCCGGTCGCGAGATGGTGGTGACCGCGAGCATCGGCATCGCGTACAGCAGCACGAGCGCGGAGACCCCCGAGGTCGTCCTCTCGCACGCCGACATCGCCATGTATCGAGCGAAGGAGCAGGGACGTGCGCGCACGGCCGTCTTCGACGAGGACCTGCGCGCGGCGATGTCGCGCCGGCTGCTCGTGCACGAGGGGCTGCGCCAGGCCATCGACGCCAACGAGCTCACCGTCCACTATCAGCCCATCGTGCGGGCGAGCGACCGCGCCGTCATCGGCGTCGAGGCGTTGGCGCGATGGGAGCACCGGCTGCTCGGCAAGATCACGCCCGGCGAGTTCATCCCGGTCGCGGAAGACACCGGGATGATGATCGAGCTCGGGACGCGGATCCTCCACCGCGCGTGCGACGACGTCGCTCGCTGGACCCGGTTCCAGCGCTGCTCGCCCGACCTGGCGCTGAACATCAACATCTCGACGCAGCAGCTGACGGACCCCGGGCTCCTGACCGCCGTCACCGACGCCCTCCAGCGGACGGGGCTCGAGGCCAGCCGGCTCTGGTTCGAGGTCACCGAGAGCGTGCTCATGGAGGACGCCGACCGCTCGGCCGCGACCCTCGACGGGTTGCGTGCGATCGGCACCCACCTCGCCATCGACGACTTCGGGACCGGCTACTCGTCCTTGAGCTACCTGAAGCGCTTCCCGGTCCAAGCCCTGAAGATCGACGTCTCGTTCGTCGAGGGCCTCGGCTCGGACCCGGAATCGGAGGCGATCGTGGCCGCCATCATCGGTCTGGCGCGGTCGCTGCGCCTCCAGACCATCGGCGAAGGCGTCGAGACCGAGGTCCAGCTCGGCCGGCTGCGGGAGCTCGGGTGCGAGCTCCTGCAGGGGAACCTCCTCAGCCGGCCGAAGCCGGCGCACCTGATGGACCTGCAGGGCCGAGGCTCGGTGGCGTCCGACCCCCCCGCCCGGGCGCTGCACCCCGCCGGCGGGCCCCAGCGCGTCGCACGCGGGGCTCACGGCGCGCCGTCGACCCCCGCGCCGCCCGACGGAGTCGCGTCGACGCGTGACGCGCTCCAGCGCGTGGCGGAGAGCAACTGACCCACGGGCTCGACGGCGAGACGTCGCCGGCGGCCCGCGACCGGTCGCCCACGCAACCAGTCGCCCCGCCGCCGGCGTCAGCCGTCGCTCCCGGCGGTGGCGCCCGCGGCGGCCGGGACGGCATGCTCCCGCCGGGGGAGGATCCTGGTCGTGTCGAGGCTGACCAGCGTGGTGGCGCAGCGGCTCATGGCGCTGCCGGCGCCGCTCGACCGGGCCGTGGGAGTCGCGCCCGACGTCGGGGTGTCGATGGACGACGGCGTGGTCCTGCTCGCCGACCTCTACACCCCGGCGGGCCCAGGCCCGCACCCGACCGTCCTCGTCCGGAGCCCCTACGGTCGGCGCGGCCCGCTCGGGCTGTTCCTCGGCCGGGCGTTCGCCGAGCGGGGCTACCGGGTCGTCCTGCAGAGCTGTCGCGGGACCTTCGGCTCGGGCGGCGACTTCGAGCCGCACTTCCACGAGCGGGCCGACGGCCTCGCCACCGTGCGCTGGATCGAGGCCCAGGACTGGTTCGACGGTCGGCTGGCGATGAACGGTCCCAGCTACCTCGGCGACGTGCAGTGGGCGATCGCCGACGCCGTCGGCCCGTCGCTGCGGGCGCTGTGCACCCACGTCACGTACTCCGACATCACCCAGCACTGGTACCGGGGCGGCTCCTTCTCCCTCGAGGACGCCATCGAGTGGTCGAGCATGGTCAGCGAGCAGGAGCACGGCCGGTTCCGCGGCCTCCGGGACCTGCTCGAGACCCGCAACCGCCGCATCGACCGGGTCATCGACCACCTGCCCGTGGGCGAGCTCGACCGGCAGGTGCTCGGCCGGCCGCTGCCGTTCTGGCACTGGTTCGTCGACCACGCCTCCGACGACGATCCGTTCTGGGCGCCCGTCAACCACTCGGCGCGGCTCGGCCACGTCAGCGCCCCGGTCCTCCAGGTGGGCGGCTGGTACGACATCTTCCTGCCCGTGCAGCTCGCCGACCACGACCGGCTCGTCCAGGCCGGACAGCACCCGCGCCTCGTGATCGGGCCGTGGACCCACACCGCCGCGCCCGGCTTCCGGGCTCAGCTGACCGAATCCCTGCTTTGGCTCGACCACCACGTGCGCGGCGTCCACCCCGGTGACGCCGACGCGCCCCCCGTCCGGCTCTTCGTGATGGGCGCGGGGCGGTGGCGCGACTTCGCCTCCTGGCCCCCAGCCGGGTACCCCCCACAACGGTGGCACCTCCACCGCGGCGGTCGCCTCGCCCCCGCCGACCCCGAGCCGAGCGACCCCGACCGGTACACCTACGACCCCGCGGACCCGACCCCGATCAGCGGGGGCACGCTCCTGCGCCGCGCCGGCGGGCGCCGCGGCCAGGGCCGCACCGAGGCCCGGCCCGACGTCTTGGTCTTCACGAGCGACGTCCTCGGCCGCGATCTCGAGGTGATCGGCGCGGTCGGCGCCGACATCCACGTCGCCTCCGACCTCGAGGACTTCGACGTGTTCGTGCGCCTCTGCGACGTCGACCCGAAGGGCCGCTCCCGGAACGTCTGCGACGGCATCACGCGGGTCAGCCCGTCACGATGGCCGCGACCTCCCGACGGCGTCTGGGCCGTCCACGTCGAGCTCTGGCCGACCGCGCAGCGCTTCGCCGCTGGGCATCGGGTCCGGCTCCAAGTCTCGAGCGGCGCCCACCCGCGGTTCATTCGCAACCTCGGCACCGGCGACCCGCTCGCCACCGCGACCGCCATGCGCGTGGCCCACCAGGCGATCTACCACGACCCGCAGCATCGGTCGACCGTCAGCCTTCCGATTGGAAGCGCCTCGTAGGGCCGGCCACGTCGATTCCGCACTCGGAACGGTGTCCAAGCAGGCGGCAGGCGGCGCGGGAAGCCGCCATCGCCTCCGCCGCTCCGCGAAGCCAGCGCGCGCGACGGTCGCGAGTCGTCGGCTCGGCCTAGCGAGCCGCCAGCAGCCAGCCCGCCGTCTCGGCGTGGTCCTCGACGCAGTCAGGATCGAAGGACCACGCGACCGTCTGTCCGATGGCCCAGCCACGGGCGCGATCCCGATCCAAGCCCAGGTCCGACGTCAGCCGATCGAGACGGCCCAGCACCGCGATCCGGCTGTGACCGAGCTCCGACGACCGGACGATCGGGGCCGGCCCGAACTCCCGCTCCCCGAGGAGCGGCTTCGGGTCGATCACGAGCCACGGCTCGCGCTCGGCGGCAAGGACGTTCGCGCCGTGCAGGTCTTGATGGAGGAGGACCTGCTCACCCTGCGTGGGCGCCAACGACGTGAGGGCCTCGATCGCGCCGTCAAGCAGTCGACGGTCGAACGGTCGACCGAACTCCTCCCACCGGCGGGGCAGGTAACTCGTCCACCACGCCGCCTCGTCGGTCAGCGACCGGAAGGGCGACGAGGTCGCCTTCCACAGGCGAGGCAGCAGCTCGACGAGGACGGCCAAGGGATCCTCGACCGCAGCGTCGGCCAGCTTGGTCCCGGGCTCGCACCGCTCGATCAGCATCGCCCACCGGGCGTCGTCACGAGCGAGGAGGCGCACCGCCCCGTCACCGTTCCAGCGCTCCAGCGCGTCGGCCTCGTGCCTCGACTCCCGATGGGGGAAGATCAGCTTCAACACGGCCGGCGGAAGGTCCGGACCGTCGACGGGAGCGACGTACCCGCCCGCTCCCGCCGCGTACGGCGGTCCGACCACGAGCTTCCACGCGTCGGCGCACTCGCGAACCAGGCCGGGCACCGTCTCTCGCCACGCCTCGGGACCTCGCTCAGCCACGCCGTGCGCCGCCTATCCCCCGCGTGCGCCGATGAGCAGGAACCAGGCGTTCAACGAGGACCAGACAAAGAAGATCAGCACCGTCGGCACGAGCCAGTACAGGCCGCCCGCACCGCGAGCGAGGAGCCCGGCACCCGCGATCGTGATGGTCGCCACGCCGACGTCATAGCCCATCACGCGCACGATCCAGCGAGCCCGCTCATCGGGCGCGAGTCGTCGCACCGTGCTCGCCTGCAGGCCGATCGTGACGGCCGCCACGGCGGTGCCGTAGACCACGAGCTCGGCACCGAGCGCCGACCGGCTCTGGCCTGGGAGCAGGACCACGATCCCGAGGATCACCAGGACCAGCAGCTGACCGAGCGCCTCTCGAGCGCGGGCGCGGTGCTTCGGAGAGTCGGCGATGAACGCGACGTTCAGCGAGACCGCCACGAAGAGGAGACCGACGAGAGCGGCAGCGGCCGCCACCACGGCCTGAAAGAACGAGGTCCACGCCGCGGCGTGGTAGGCGTCAGTCGCGAGCATGCTTCGTCATCAGCGTGAACGACCGCCCAGGCTCAATTCCGTCCAGGCGTCGCGACCATTGTCCACCGCCTCGAGTCCACGCTTGCCGACGCGGGAGCTGCCTACATCGCGGCTCGCGCTCGCTTCAGTTCATAGCGCAGATGCAGAACCATGAACAGCACCGTGGCTCCGCCGCCGATCGAAGCAGACCAAGCGAGGCCTCCTCCGAGGGCTGACACCGCCAGCGCGATGCCGACTCCAGCCACGATGCTGTTGATCATGCCGATGGCGCTCGCCGCAGTCAGGAGGAGCTGCAGTCCGACGGTCATCGAGACCGCCATGTAGCGGTTGACATCCCCGACGAGCTCCTCCTCATCGGCGATGTCGGGGAAGTACTGAGGCCCCTCCGGAACCAGCGACCGGTAATACCGACGAATCCGCTGCATGGCCTGCAGGTGCTGCACGTCCTCGAGGCCGATCTCGACGAGGCGGAGGAACGTGAAGACGCCGAGGACGACGACGAGCGGCAGCACGGCGGCGACGAACGGACCGAAGACGGAAGCCTTGGTGGCGGCGAAGCCGAGCGCGATCAGCGCGCTGGACAGGGCGCCGAGATAGAGGGCGGCGCGACCGGTCGCCTCGCCGGTGATGGTGCCTCGCGTGGACTGCAGCACGAAATGCTCGGTGACGAGCGCGGTCAAAAAGGATTGGTTTCGGGCCTCGTCATCCAATGCCGCATCACCTGAGCCACTTCACGACGAGCCTGGTGGTCGGCGCATGCTAGTGGGCTGCAGTGGCCGACCGATCGTGTCGCTCGTGACCGTGAGCGCGCTCGTTCCTTCCCACGCTTCCGTGCCGGCCACACCAGGTTCAACTCGCACCGACCGAGCACCGACCCCGGTCGATGGCGTGCGAACAAGTCTCGAGTCGCTCCGGCTGCACGGGTCCAGCGAGGGCTCGGGGCTCGGCATCGTCTCGGACGTCGAAGCGGCGCGCCGTGGTTCCCGGGGCGCGCCCGCCACACGCCACCGGCGGTCAAGCGAGGCGGACGAGGAGGACCCACGTCACAGTGCGCGTGGGCGCCTCGCATGCGACAATGCCGGAGGCGGGCACCGAGCGCTCGCCGCGAGGGAGTGGGAGGCCTCATGAGCACGTCCGGCTTCGAGGCCGGCGCGAGCCGCCTCTACGTCGAGAGCCCGGCGACGACGATCTTCGACTTCGACTACACGGCGGCACGAGATCAGCTGCTGCGCCTGTACGACAAGGGCACCCGTCGACAGTGGATCGGCAGTGATCGCCTCGACTGGACCCTGGAGATCGACCCCGACAACCCCGTCGGCATGCCCGAGGAGATCAACCCGCTGTTCGGGACGTCGTGGTGGGACAAGATGAACGACCGGGAGCAAGGCGAGCTGCGCCGCCACTTCGAGGCCTGGCGGTTCAGCCAGTTCATGCACGGTGAGCAAGGCGCGCTGGTCTGCGCCGCCAAGATCGTCCAGACGGTCCCCGACATCGACAGCAAGTTCTACGCCGCGACCCAGGTGATCGACGAGGCCCGGCACGTCGAGGTCTACAGCCGGTACCTGCACGAGAAGATCCAGCTGGTCTACCCGCTGAACCGTCATCTCGACGCGCTGCTGCAGGACGTCATCGCCGACCGACGGTGGGACATGACCTACCTCGGGATGCAGGTCATCGTCGAGGGCCTCGCGCTCGCCGCATTCGGCATCATCCGCAACATGGCCACGGAACCGTTGGGGAAGGCCATCAACGCCTACGTGATGCAAGACGAGGCGCGACACGTCATGTTCGGTCGGCTCGCACTCCGCGACTACTACCCGGAGCTCAGCGACGCTGAACGCGACGAGCGCGAGGAGTTCTGCGTCGACGCCTGCTATCTCATGCGGGACCGCTTCGTGGGCGAAGAGGTCTGGGAGCG
>DASZJD010000080.1 GCA_035948415.1 Acidimicrobiia bacterium
GTACTCGAACTCAATGGGCTTGAGCATGACGAGGCGCGGGCGCTGCTGGCCTGGGCAGCCGGCTTCGAACTCGACCGTGACGTCGCTGACCGGGTCCTGGCCGAAACCGAAGGCAACCCCCTGGCCATCATCGAAGTGGCCAAGAGCCTCACTCCGCAAAAGCTGGTCGGCTTGGCCGCCGCGCCCCATCCGCTCCCGCTGAGTCGGCGGTTGGAGGAGCGCTTCGCCGAGGAGGTGCGAACGCTGCCAACCGACACCCGGATGTTCTTGCTCCTCGTCGCCGCGGATACCTCGGGCGACGCGGCTTTGGTGTGGGAGGCGGCTGGGCGCCTCGGTTTTGGGAGAGAGGCGGCCGAAGCCGCGGAGGCGGCGGACCTCGTCTCGTTGGCTTCTCCGATTACGTACCGGCACCCGCTGATCCGGTCCGCGGTGTACGGGCCCGCACGTCCCGCGGACAGGCGAGCAGTCCACGGCGCGCTGGCCGCGGCGAGCGACGAGGCTGATGTCGAGCGGTGGACATGGCACCGGGCGGGAGCGGCGATCGGCCCGGACGAGGAGATCGCCTCCCTCCTCGAGAGCTGCGCGGAGCGGGCCAGCTCGAGCGGCGCCACCAGCGCCGCTGTGGCGCTCCTCAGTAGATCGGCCGAGCTGACCCCGGACAGGGAGCAGGCCGCGGAACGCCGGGTGGCGGCCGCCGAGGCGGCCGTCGAGCGCGGCTCGTCTGGCCAGGCCCGCACGCTCGTCCAGCAAGGGGCGCCCGCGTTGCGCGACTCGGCATGGCGGGCGCGGGTAGAGCGGGTGCGCGGGCTCTGCGACCTCACGGATGGGAACCTGATCGGCGCCGCGTCCCGTCTGCGTCTTGCCGCCGAGGGCCTGCTGCCAACCGACCCCGTGCTGGGGCGGCGGACCCTGCTGGAGGCGGTGAGCATCGCCGCGACCGGCGGCGATGCCGCTGAGGGCGAGTTCATGCGATCGGTCTCGGCGACCGATCCCCATCCGCCGACGGCGCGGTCGTCGGTCGTGGATTGGCTCCTGCACGCCTTCTCGACGCGCGCCCGGGCCGGCTACGCGGCCGCCGTCCCCCAGTACCGCAAGGCCATCGAGGCCTGCCGAGATGCCCAGCCGCGTGAGTTTGCCCCATGGATCACCCTCATTGCCGCCGTAAGGGGTTCCGTCTGGGACGACGGGGCCTGCGACCTCGTGATACAGCGAGTCATCGACTGGAGCCGTTCCAACGGCGCCCTGCGGCCGCTCTGCGTGGCTCTGCTGAGCCAGGCGGGCGCCGCGATCTGGCGTGGCCAGCTCCAGCTGTCCTCGGCGCTGTACGCCGAGGCGTCGGACGTGCTGTCGGCTGCGCAACATTTCGCGCCGCCAGGGATTGACGTCAACCTCGATGCGGCCACTGGTCGAGGGGCAGAACTTCTGTCCAAGGTCTCTCCCGCGCTCGAAGGCATGGGCACGGGCCAGTGGGGCATCGCGTACACGTGCCATACCGCCATGCTCAACTTCGAGATCGGCCGCGCCCGGTATGAGGACGCACTGCACCACGCGCGGGTTCTGTTCGATGCCGACCCGATGCTCGCCGTTCCGCACCGGCTACCTGACATGATCGAGGCCGCCGTGCGGGTGGGCGACAGAACCGCCGCCGAAGAGGCGTTGGCCCGGCTTGCGGAGCGCGCGAGCGCCGCTGGCACTCCCTGGGCACTGGGATTGCTAGCCCGCTCGAGAGCCCTCATGGCCGGCGCCGGCGCGAGTGCCGAAGAGCAATACAAGTCGGCACTCGAACTGCTCGGCGCCACCTCTATCGAACTCGAGCGAGGGCGCGCTCACCTCATCTACGGCGAGTGGCTGCGGCGGGCGAGGCGCCACGTCGACGCGCGCGACCACCTGCGCCGCGCCCACGAGATGTTCGCCACCATGGGCGCCGAAGGCTTCGCTGAACGGGCACGGGTCGAGTTGCTCGCCACCGGGGAACGCGCGCCGAAAAGGACTGCTGAGACCAGGAACGATCTGACGCCCCGAGAGGCACAGGTCTCACGGCTCGTGGGTCAGGGGGCAACCAACCGTGAGATCGCGGCGCAACTCTTCATCAGCGAGGCCACCGTGGAGTACCACCTCAACAAGGTCTTCCGTAAGTTAGGCGTGAAATCGCGGACCCAACTGGCCCGCCGCGTGCTGGAGCAGGACCCGCCCGCGTGAGCATGGGAGCGGCGCGATCCCGGACGGAGTAGCCGCCGTCGCTTGAGCAGTCCGTCGTTGTGCGACCCGGCCGCACGGACACGGGTGGCAGCGCCCACGACCAACGTCGGCCCTGCACGACCCGCGCAGTGGAAGGCCGGCGTGCTCGCCGCCCACAACTATGGATTTCCTGGATGACATCCATCGAGCTGGTCGCTCACGATGGGCGTGGACGCACGCAACAGGCGTGCGAAGTCTGAGCCCCAAACCGGAGGATCCGCATGACGAGCGACACACGCCGGGACCCGATCACGGACCATCTTCTGACGCCAAAGAATGCGGCCCTCGTCGTGATCGACTACCAGCCGACCCAAGTCCAAGCGGTCAAGTCGGTCGACCAAGAGCTATTGGTCGACAACATTGTCTCGGTGGCGCGCCTGGCGCGGACCTTCGACCTACCCGTGGTGCTCTCGACCGTCCAGGTGGCCAGCGGCCGCGAGGCGCCAACGATCCCCGAGCTGAAGGCGGTCCTCTCTGACTGCCCCGAGATCGACCGTACGATGATGAACTCCTGGGAGGACACCGAGTTCCGCCAGGCCGTCGAGGCAACGGGCCGGCGGAGGCTGATCATGACGGCGCTGTGGACCGAGATCTGCCTTGCCTTCCCGACGCTCGACGCCCTGCGCGACGGCTTCGAGGTCTACCCGGTGGTCGACGCCGTGGGCGGGACGTCGACGGAGGCCCACCGTGCCGGAATTGATCGCATCGTCCAGGCGGGCGCGCACCCCATCAGTTGGGTCGGTCTCGCAGGCGAACTCCAACGGGACTGGGCGCGCACCGAGACTGTCGCCGACGTTGTCGACATCGTGCTGACCACCCGCCTGCTCGCCAACGCGTGACCGAGACGGAAGGTAACAGGCATGAAGATCGCATTGACCGGTGCAACCGGGTTCATGGGGTCCCACGTCCTCGCGGAGCTGCTTTCGCACGGGCACGAGGTCGTTGCCCTTGTCCGCGACGACGCTGAAGCAGCGGGTGTCGCGGCCCGGGGCACTAGTCCGGCCGTGGTCGACCTCTACGACCGACCCGCGGTCGTCAAGCTGTTCACCGACGCGCACGGCGCCGTCCACACGGCAAGCCCAGGTGACTGGAGTAGCCGTCGCGACTAGAGCAGACAGCAGCCACGAGGGTGGAGTTGGCATTCGCGAGCGCGAGTGCCGTGTGCTCCCGTGTGTGCCCTACACGACAGTCACTGCCGACTGTGGACGACCCGAAGGGAGTGTTCAATGGCCAGCGCTGAGCAACTCGAGGCTCACAAGAAGATCGCCCGCGACTACATCGACCAAGTATTCAATCAGCACAACCCCGGAAAGGCGGTCGACTTTGTTACAGACGACGTCATCTGGCACGGCAACAGTCTCGGCGACATCGCCGGCGCGGACAATCTTGCGGGGTTATTGAACTCATTCATTGGAGCGTTGCCAGACTTACATGCGGCTGAGCAAGACATCGTCGCGGAAAATGACCTAGTCGTCATTCGACTGATCGTCACCGCCACCGTCAAGGGAACACTCCTCGGCGTGCCCGCTGACGGAAAGCCGGTTGAGTGGAGCGCCGTGGACATCTACCGCGTGAGTGACGGCAAGATCAGCGAAGAATGGGCCGCGGACGACATCGCGACGATCATGACGCAGATCGGCGCTTTCAAGCCGCCCTGGCTGGCCTGACAGCCGGCTGTGCCAGCCGTCGGGTTCGCCGATCCGAACGAGTTAACCCGCCGCGCCAGCTCGGCACTGAACGATCCAACCGAAGCTCCGACAGGGCCATCGCCGAGGGCCCGCAGGCGTTCCTCGACAACCTTGGAATGATGTTCACTCGCTGGGAGAAGCAGGCCTTCAACGTCACCACGATGTTCGGCTCGAAGGAGGACGTTGCTGTGTTCGGCGACTTCCGCTACAAGTCGCACTTGCTGGGCAAGGTCGTGAGCTCTCCCTTCTCGATCCTCGTGAAGGTGGTCGACGGGCAGGTGACCTATCTCCAGTTCCAAGAGGACTCGTACGGAGGGTGGCACCGCCTTGGAACGGAGGACGCGAACCCGTGAGCGGCACCAGTGAGCGCGCGACGGCCACCACCAATCCCTGGCTGGTGGTCGTCATCGTGTGCGTGGCGCAGTTCATGGTCGTCTTGGACGCGACGATCGTGAACGTGGCGTTGCCGTCGATCCAGCGTGGCCTGCGTATGAGCCCGTCGAGTCTGCAATGGGTGATCACCATGTACACGCTGATTTTCGGCGGCTTCATTTTGTTGGGCGGGCGCGCCGGTGACCTGATCGGGCGGAAGCGGGTGTTCGGCGCCGGGATCCTGCTGTTCTCGGGGGCCTCGCTGTTGAACGGCCTTGCCCAGTCATCGGGGATCTTGATCGCCGGTCGGGGGCTACAAGGGCTCGGGGGCGCATTGCTCGCGCCGGCCGTGCTGGCGATCATCACGACGACCTTCGCCGACGCCAAGGATCGCGCCACGGCGCTGGCGATTTGGAGCGGGATCGCCGCCGGCGGCGGCGCCGTGGGTCTCCTGCTGGGCGGCATCCTGACCGATCTCGCTTCGTGGCGATGGGTCTTCTTCGTCAACGTGCCCGTCGGCGCCGCTCTTGCGATCGCGACGGCACGGTACGTCCCCGAATCCCGAGCCCAGCTGGGACACCGGACGTTCGATCTGCCCGGAGCGGCAGCGGTCACCGGCGGTCTGCTCGCGCTCGTGTTCGGGATCGTGGAATCGAACACGTACGGATGGGGCTCGACCCGCACAACGGTGTCCTTGGCGGTGGCCGTCGCGTTGCTCGCGGCATTCCTGGCGATCGAGTCGCGGAGCCCGGCGCCACTCGTGCGACTCGGCATCTTCCGGCTACGCAGCCTCGCGGCCGCGGACCTCACGCTCCTGCTCGCTTCAGCCGCAGTGTTCTCGACGTTCTTCTTCGTCTCGCTCTACCTGCAGCAGATCCTCCGGTACAGCCCGCTGCGCGCGGGCGTCGCGTTCCTTCCGCTCTCGGCAGGAATCGCAACGGGCGCCGTCGTGGCGCGCAAGGTGGTCCCCCGCCTCGGCGTTCGCGTCGTGCCCCTGATCGGACTCGCGCTCGCGACCGGCGGCATGATTGTCCTCACCCAGCTCCCCGTGCACGGAAGCTACGCGTCCGATCTCCTCACCGGCCTGCTTCCCATCGGCCTCGGCTTGGGACTCACATTTGTTCCCATCACCTTGGCCGAGACGAGTGAAGTGAGCCCTCAAGATGCCGGGCTCGCATCCGGGTTGCTCAACACCGCCCAGCAGGTCGGGGGGTCAATCGGGTTGGCGGTGCTCGCGACCCTCGCCGCGAGCCGGACCTCGAGCCTGCTCCACAGCCCCGTGGGTCTCGGCTCTGTTCCGGCCGCGCGAGTTTCCGGCTTCCACGTCGCGTTCACCGCCGCCGCCGTACTGCTCGGCGCGGCCTGGACCGTCGTGGCGCTGGGCCTGAGAACCGCCCGGGCCCGTGCGCCCGGACCGGTCGAGGTGGCGCCTGATGCCGCCGCCCGAGCGGTCGGATGCGCACAGTGCGCGCCCGTGCTGATCGGCGTCGGCGAACAGCAGACCGCTACTTCCGTCTGAGCTTCCCTCAGGTTGGCGCACATCATCGAGCCTGAGCTCTGGTCGGACAAGGGGAGTCACCGAGGCTGAGATTCGACTTGGCGACGAGAATGCGCGTCGGTGCTCTGGGCCCTTCAGGACTCGCGGGCTGACCTGGGCTATCGCCAACGCGTCCTACAAGAAGCAGCGACGCAACAAGGACATGACCGAGATCGTCAAAATGAAGGGGGCGGGGCCACTCCCTGACGATCGACAGCGGCTGGCAGGAGGTCGCCGAGACCGCCCTCAAGTTCGTCAAGCGGTTCGTCTAACTGTCCGGCGATCCACGGCGCGATCGGGCTTTTCCGTCGTCTTCTCAGAGGCAGTCGCCGACTAAGCAGAGTCGAGTCGGTGCTTGCACCGCGACATCGTCGCAGCGAGGTGTAGCAATTTGTCCGCCATGGCCTCGGAGGTCAAAGGCCAACGGGGTTACTCGCAAGAGAGGAGAGGTTATGGAGCCCGCGACAGGTACACCGGAGGCGGACGCTGTCGAGTTCCTCGAGCGGTGTCATGACGCCCTAAGGCAGCACACGGGCGGTGACCCGCGGCCATACCTCGCGCTTTGGTCTCAAGCTGAAGACGTTTCGCTCATGGGAGGGGTGGGCGGTCACCAGGTCGGGATTGCCGCGGTGCGTGAGCTTCTGACGGCGACGGCCAAGACGCTCAACTACACGACGTGGAGCGCAGAGACCCTCGTCGCCTACTTCGGCGATCCGCTCGGTTTCACCGTCGAACTCGAGCGGCTCACTCGGCAGATCGACAATGAGATGGAGGAGATGTCACTGAGAGCGACGTCCGTCTACCGTAGAGAGGAAGGCGCCTGGAAGGTCATCCACCGTCACGGTGACGGTCTCATGACGGTCGAGATCGATCCCGAGGGCAGACGCTGAACACACCGGCTTCGCCTCCGTGCCGCAACTCGAGTCGGGTCTTTCGAGGCGCCATGGAAGGGCACCTCGGGGCGATGGCCATCGTCAACATGTCTGCGCGTTGGGGGACGGTCCAACCCGGCCTCGCGCCGCCTCAGAAGCGTCGCTCTGTCGAGCTGCTCGCCGCAACGATCCGACCGCGGCGAACTTGTGGTCGGCAGGGGCCCGGGCTCCAGTCGCACCGGTGAGCGGACGCCCACCAGCCCCAAATAGCCTCTGCAGCCTCGCGGTCAACTTCGCGACGACTATGGGTGTAGATCGACGAGAGCCCAGACACGCTCAGCTCGCAGACATCACCCGGATGGTCCCGGCAATTGATGGGCACATGATGGGCAAGCCCCCATCATTCGGCCCGCCGACACGCCCAAGCCAGGAACCGAAATGGCCCCTGAGCAGGGAACCCGTCTTGGAGGCGGCGGTGGGAATTGAACCCACGTCCAGGGTTTTGCAGACCCTTGCCTGGGCCACTCGGCTACGCCGCCGACGCGCCGCCTGAGACGAGCGGCGGACCGCCGAGGCTAGCGCTTTACTGCGCCGGCTCGGCTGCCGATCCAAGGACGTGGCCGGTCCCGTCGCGATGGTTGAGCTCGCGGACGTCCGGCGGACTTTTGGCGCCGTGGTCGCCGTCGAGGCGCTCAGCTTGCGGGTGCCGGCAGGGTCGGTCACCGTGCTCCTGGGACCCAACGGCGCCGGCAAGACGACGGTCGTGCGCCTAGTGACCGGGGCGCTGGCGTCGCACGGCGGGAGCATCCGCGTCCTCGGGTTGGACCCAGCCAGCCGCGACGGCTCCACCGTGCGCCGGCGGTGCGGCGTGGTCCCGGCACGGCCCGCCCTCTACGACCGGCTGACCGGCTACGACAACCTCCGCTACAGCGCGCAGCTGTTCGAGGTTCCGAAGGACCGCATCGACGAGCGCATCAGCGATTCCGCCGAGCGCTTCGGGATCGAGGCGGCCCTCGACACGCGAGTCGGCGCGTACTCGACCGGCATGCGCGCACGACTCGCGCTCGCTCGGGCGGTGCTCCACGAGCCCGACCTCCTGCTGCTCGACGAGCCGACCGCAGGGCTGGATCCGGAATCGGCTCGGGCCGTCCTCGGCCTCATCGACGATCTCGCCACGCGTGGCAAGGCCGTGTTGATGTGCACGCACCTCCTCCTCGAGGCCGAGGGCCTCGCCGATGAGGTCGTCGTGCTCGACCACGGTCGGGCGCTCGTCTCCGGCTCCCCGGAGCAGCTGACGCGCCGCTACTGGCCCGCCGCCCGCGTGCTCGTCGACGCCGACGATCCCACCGTCCTCGATGGCGCACGGAACCTGCCGTTCGTCCGCTCCTACGACCGCAACGGGGCTGCGACCGTCGAGCTGACCGACCTGGGCCACGTCCCCGACCTCGTGGACGCGCTCGTCGCGGCGGGCGCCCGCCTGCGCCGGGTGGAGCCGCAGACGCCGACGCTCGAGCAGCTCTACTTCGCGATCCGACGGGAGTCTCAGCCATGACCAGCCGCGCCCCCTCTCGGGCGCTCGTGATCGCCCGCACCGACCTCCGCCAGCTCCGGCAGTCTCGCGACTTCTGGGTCCCCCTGGCGATCATCGCGGGCCTCTTCTTCGTCGTGCTGCCGGCCGTGCTCCTCCTGCTCATCACCCATGTGTCCGACGTGCACCTCGTGAAGCAGCTCAGTGACATCGTCGGCAGCCTGCCGAAGCAGCTCCGTGCCCGCGTCAAGGGCGCGCCCGGACCCGCTCAGGCTTCCTACGCCCTCGCGGTCTACCTGTTCGCGCCGCTCGCCATCATCGTCCCGTTGACCGTGTCGTCGGCCGTCGGGGCCAACACCGTGATCGGCGAGCGCGAGCGCGGCAGCGGCGAGTTCCTCGCCCACTCCCCCGCCCACGAGCGCGAGATCTACGTGGGCAAGCTCATCGCCAGCCTCGTTCCCGGCTACCTCGCCGCCGCGGTGGGCTTCGCCTGCTACTCGCTCGTCGTCAACCTGACCGTGGGTCCCAAGGTCGGCGGCTGGTTCTTCCCGACCCGGAACTGGTGGATCCTCGTCCTGTGGGTGCTGCCCCCCTTCATCGCCCTCGCGTTGGCGGTGATCCTGGCGATCTCGGCGAAGGTGTCCAGCGCCGCCGCCGCGCAGCAGGCCTCCGCGCTCGTGACGCTGCCGCTGATCCTCGTCGCCTACACCGTGGCCAGCGGCACGCTCTTCCGCGCCGAGGCGGTGGCGTTGGTGGTCGGCGCGCTGGCGTGGATCGCCGCGTTCGTGGCGCTGTGGCGGGGGTCGCGCGCGGTCCAGCGGGAGCGCCTGCTGGGGATGGGCGGGTAGCCGGTCCGGGACGCCCGGGCTCGGCCGCCTCCTCGGACCGGGCAAGGGCCGCGGTCCGCGGCCCCGGGCCGGGTCGATGACCTGAACCTCCGCGTAGCATCGAGACCGTGACCGGGGGCGTGCAGCTGTTGGCAGTGGGTGCCGCCGCGCCGAGCTGGCGCCTGCCGGCCGCCGACGTCGCCGCCGCGTGGGGCCGGGCGGGCGGCTCGGGCCACACCGCCGTCTGCGCCCCCGACGAGGACACCCTGACCCTGGCCGCCGAGGCCGCCGGCCGAGCCCTGGCCGTGTCGGGCCTGCAGACCGACATCGTCGACGGCCTGTGGTGGGGCACGACCCGTCCGCCGTTCGCGGAGGGGCCCAGCCACGCCGTGCTCGCCCGGGCCGTCGGGCTCTCCCACCGCTCCGGCGGCGCCCTGTGCTCGGGGTCGTCCCACGCCGGCCTCGAGGCGCTGCTCGGCGCCGCCGACGCGGTCGGCGCCGGGACGGCTCGGGTGGCGCTCGTCGTGGTCTCGGACGCCATCGTCCCCGGCCTCGGGACGCCGTTCGAGGCCCGGTCCGGCGCCGGCGCCGCCGCCCTGGTCCTCGTCTCCCACGGCGGCGCCGCCACGCTCGGCCCGCGGGTCACGCGCACCCACCCGTACCTCGACCGGTACCGGGGCGACGGCGAGCCCGCGACCCGGGACCTCTACGACAGCCGGCTGTTCCGCGAGGAGATCTTCCTCCCCACGATGCGGGAGCTCGGCGCCCAGCTCGGCGCCCTGGCGGTCGACCGCTGGTCGCTGCCCGACCCGGACGGGCGTCTCGGCGCCACCCTGGCCCGCCAGGTCGGGGCGGGCACACCGGCCTCGGCGGGGGTGTACGCGGCCGTCGGCGACAGCGGCGCCGCCGCCGCGCTCCTCGGTGGGCTCGCCGCCCTCGACGCCGCCGGGACCGTCGGGCTGATCGGCTGGGGCGGAGGTCGCGCCACCGGGGTGGCGATCACCGCCCGGGAGCCGGTCCGGGGCGCCGCTCGCGTCCCCGCCGCCATCAGCGGGGGGCGCACCGTCACCTACGCCGAGGTCCTGCGCGCCCGCGGGCAGCTGGTGTCCTCGGGCGAGACGGTCCCGATGGGCGTCCCACCCGAGAGCGCCCAGTTCGTGCGCGGCGCCGACGAGATGCTCGGGCTGCTCGGCGCCCGCTGCGTCGACTGCGGGACGATCAACACGCCGCCGTCGATCCATCCCCACTGCATCAGCTGCGGGAGCGCGAAGTTCGTCCTCGAGCCGCTCGCCCGGCGCGGCCGCGTCCACACCTTCGTCGTGAACCACACCATGCCCGCCCCGTTCGTCGCCCCCCTCCCCCTGGCCGTGATCGACCTCGACGACGGGGCTCGGGTCATGCTGCAGGTCACCGAGCCCGCCGAGACCCTGGCGCTCGGGAGCTCGGTCGAGCTGCTCGTCCGGCGCTACGCGCACGAGCGCGGCGCCCCGGTCTACGGCTACAAGGCCCGCCCGGTGAGCACGGAGGCATCATGAGCTGGAACCGCGTCGCCGTCGTCGGCGCCGGGCTCATCAAGTTCGGTGAGCTGTTCGACCAGAGCTACGAGCAGATGGCTGCGGGCGCGTTCGCCGCCGCGGTTGAATCCGTCGACCACGGCTTCGAGCCCGACCAGGTCGAGGCCGCGTTCGTCGCCACCCAGCGCGGCACGCTCTGGGGCCAGGAGGGCATCGGCGGCAACACCGTCCCCTCCGCGATCGGCCTCGCAGGGATCCCCTGCACCCGGATCGAGAACGCCTGCCCCTCCGGCGCCGACGCCTTCCGGGTGGGCGCGATGGCGGTCGCCAGCGGGGTCCTTGACGTCGTCCTCGTGATCGGCGTCGAGAAGATGCGCGACAAGTCGAGCGAGGAGGGGCTCCTCGCTCGGGCCGCGGCCGGGCACCCGATCTTCACCCGGGGCGAGACGGCACCGGTGCTGTTCGCTCCGTTCGCGACCCGGCACATGCACGAGTTCGGCACCACCCGAGAGATGCTCGCCGCCGTGGCGGTCAAGAACCACGCCAACGGCGCCCGGGACCCGTACGCGCACTTCCAGAACGAGATCACGGCTGAGGACGTGCTCGCCTCACCGCCGGTCTGCCACCCCTTGCACCTCCTGGACTGCTGCCCCCAGACCGACGGCGCCGCCGCGACGCTCCTCGTGCGCGCCGACCTCGCCGACCGGTTCACCGATCGGCCCGTGTACGTGGCCGGCTTCGGGTCGGCCACCGACCACCCGTACCTCCACGAGAAGTCCAGCTTCGTCGGGCTCAAGGCGACCCAGCTCGCCGCGGAGCGCGCCTACGGGATGTCGGACCTCGGACCGGCCGACATCGACTGCGCCGAGGTCCACGACTGCTTCACGATCACCGAGATCCTCGACATCGAAGACCTCGGCTTCGTCGACAAGGGCAAGGGCGGGGTGTCGTCCCTCGCCGGCGAGACCGCCCTCACCGGCCGCATCCCGATCAACACCTCGGGGGGGCTGCTCGCCAAGGGCCACCCCATCGGCGCCACCGGCGTGGCCCAGCTCACCGAGTGCTGGTGGCAGCTGCGCGGCGAGGCCGGTGACCGCCAGGTCGAGCTCCGCCACGGCAACGCGCTCCAGCACAACGTCGGCGGGCGCGGCTCCGGCGTCTCGGTCATCAACATCCTCACCACGAACCAGCCGTGATCCGTTACGACGTGGGCGACGACCACGTCGCGCGGATCACCCTGGACCGGCCCGAGGCCAAGAACGCGCTCACGATCGAGATGCGCGACGACATCGTCGCCGCCGTCCGCTCCGCCCGGGCCGATCCCGCGGTGCGGGCGCTCCTCGTCAGCGGGGCCGGCGACGCCTTCTGCGCCGGCATGGACCTCACCGCGTCCACCGTCGCCCACGCGGCGTCACCCGACTTCGAGACCCGCAGCACCGCCGAGGCGCTGCGGGTGGGCGTGCAGACCTTCATCCGCGAGCTCTGGGACCTCGACAAGCCGACGGTCGCCGCCGTCAACGGCGCCGCCGTGGGCCCCGGCGCCCACCTGGCCCTCGCGTGCGACTTCGTGCTCGTGCACGCGGACACCCGCTTCCTCTGGTCGTTCGCCCGGTGGGGCCTCGTGGTCGACGCCGGCGGCGCCTACCTGCTCCCGCGCCTCGTCGGCCTGCCCCGCGCCAAGGCCATGGTGATGCTCGGCGACGGCGCGCGTGGCGCCGAGGCGGTCGAGCTCGGGCTCGCGTACCGGTGCGTGCCGGCCGACGAGCTCGACGCGGCCGCGCGCGAGCTCGCCGGCCGCCTCGCCCGCGGACCGACCCGCTCGCTGGGCCTCTCGAAGCGGCTCCTGAACACCAGCTTCGAGACGCCGCTCGAGCGGTCGCTCGAGCTCGAGGGCGCCTACCAGTCGCTCGCCGCGACCTCACGGGACCTCGCCGAGGGCATGACCGCATTCCGTGAACGTCGCGACCCCGACTTCGAGGGCCGCTAACCCGACCTCGGTCGACGCCGCCGACGGCCCGGCTACGATCCTGACGCCTCCGTCAGGTGCCCGGCACGCGGCCGCGACCGGAGCCGACGACGTGCGGCCGGGCCAGCGTCGAACGACGCCGCCACGGACCGGCCGGGGCCGCGATCGCCGACCCGAGCGACGCGCCGACACGAGCGGGAGGGTTAGGGATGGGCGCCTTCGACGGGAAGGTTGCGGTCGTCACCGGGGCGGGGCGCGGCATCGGCCGGGCCGAGGCGCTGCTCCTCGCCGCCGAGGGCGCCGCGGTGGTGGTGAACGACCTGGGCGGCGAGCGCAGCGGGGAGGGCGCCGACCAGCGACCGGCCCAGCTCGTCGTCGACGAGATCGTCGCCAACGGGGGCCGGGCCGCGCCGAACTACGACGACATCTCGAGCTGGGACGGCGGCGCCGCGCTGGTCGAGCAGGCCGTCGACGGCTTCGGCGGCCTCGACGTCGTCGTCAACAACGCCGGGATCCTCCGGGACAAGATGAGCTTCAACATGTCCGAGGAGGAGTGGGACGCGGTGATCCGCGTCCACCTCAAGGGCCACTTCGTGCCCAGCCGCCACGCCGCCGCGTACTGGCGGTCCAAGAGCAAGGAGACCGGCGAGCCCGTCGGCGCCGCCATCGTCAACACCGCCTCCGAATCGGGCCTGTACGGCAACGCCGGGCAGCTGAACTACGCCGCCGCGAAGGCCGGCATCGCGGCGATGACGATCGTGCTCGCCCGCGAGCTCGACCGGTTCGGGGTCCGGGTGAACGCCATCGCCCCGGTGGCGCGCACGCGTCTCACCGAGGACCTGGCCGGCGGCGCGTTCGAGGCCAAGGAGGGCGGCTTCGACGCCTTCGCGCCGGAGAACGCGGCCGCCGGCGCGGTCTGGCTCGCCTCCCCGATGGCGGACGGCATCACCGGCCAGGTGCTGAAGATCCAGGGGGGGCTGGCCCAGATCGTGCGGGGCTGGCGCCCGATCACCGAGGTCCGCGACGACAAGCCGTGGACCCTCGCCGGCCTCGCGGCCAGCCGCGACGCCCTCTTCGCCCGGTCCGACCCGGGCCTGCCGCCGTTCTTCCCGCCGGTCGAGGGCTGACCGGGCCGTGCGCCTCACGTTCGGGCCCGACGTCGAGGCCTTCCGCGCCGAGCTCGTGACGTTCCTCGACGAGCACGCTCCCGCCGAGGCGCTCGTCGGCTTCGACGTGGCGGACAGCGGCGCCGAGGAGCGCGACGAGCTGATCCCCGCGTGGTCCCGGACCTGGCAGGCGACGCTCTTCGACGCCGGGTGGATGATCCCCGGCTACCCGCCCGAGCTCGGCGGGCGCAACGCCACCCCGGTGCAGACCCTCGTGTACCTCGAGGAGATGGCGCGCCGGCGGATCCCCCGCTCCCTCCACTTCCCGGGCTACGCGATCGTCGCCCCCAGCCTCCTCGAGTTCGGCGACGTCCAGCAGCAGGCGCTCGTGGCCCCCGCCATCCGCGGCGACACGATCTGGTGCATCGGCATGAGCGAGCCGAACGCCGGCTCCGACCTCGCCGGCCTCCAGACCCGGGCCGAGCTCGACGGGGATCGCTTCGTCGTCAACGGCCAGAAGGTGTGGACGAGCTACGCGATGGTGGCCGAGAAGTGCTTCGTCTACGTCCGCACCGACCCGACCGTGCCGAAGCACCAGGGCATCAGCCTCCTGATCGTCGACATGGACACGCCCGGCATCGAGGTGCGCCCCCTCCGCCACCTCAGCGGGGCCGCCAACTTCGCCGAGGTGTTCTTCACCGACGTCGAGGTCCCGGCCGCGAACCTGGTCGGGGCGCTCAACGACGGGTGGCGCATCACCCAGGGCTCGCTCGCCCACGAGCGGGCCGGGCTGTGGGTCGAAGGCGTCTCTCGGCTCGAGGCCACGGTGCAGGCGCTCGTCGACCTCGCGACCCGGCGCGGCCTGACCGGTGACGCCGGCGTGCGCCGCCAGCTCGCCGCCCTCTACGAGCAGGCGGCCTCGCTCCGCGCCCTCGGGTACAAGGGGTTCGCCAGCTACGCGCAGGGCTCCTCGGCCCCCGAGCACTCCTACCTGAAGATGGCGACCTCCGAGCTCGGCAAGGCCGCGTACGAGCTCGGGATGCAGCTCCAGGGCGCACACGGCGCCACTCGCGACCGCGAGCGCGGGGAGGAGGACGGACGCTGGGTGAACCTGTTCTTCATGAGCTTCGCGAACACGATCGCCGGCGGGAGCAGCGAGATCCAGCGCAACATCATCGCCCAGCGGGTGCTCGGGCTCCCGAGGTCCTAGCGCGTGGACTTCACCCTCTCGGACGAGCAGCAGCTGCTCCGTGACACGGCCCGCACGCTGCTGGCCAAGGAGTGCCCGACGACGCTCGTGCGCGCCCACATCGAGGACCCGTCGGTCGCCGATCCCCTCTGGGAGCGGCTCCGCGACTTCGCGCCGCTCGGGCGGGGGCCGCTCACCGACCTGTGCCTCTTCGTCGAGGAGACCGGCTTCGTGGCCGCACCCGGGCCGTTCTTCGCCACCACTGCGCTCTTCGCCCCCGTGCTGGCCGCCACCGCGGACCCGCGGCAGGACGCCGCGCTGGCCGGCGAGGCCACCGGCACGGTGGCGCTGGCGGGCGCCGACGGCGTGTGGCGGGTCAACGCCGAGCCGGTGAAGTGCTTCGTCCCCGAGCTCGACCGGGTCGAGTGGGTCGCCGTCGTCGCGCCCGGGCCGACGGTCACGGTCGTGCCGACCACCGGGCTGCCGACCCGGCTCCTGACCACGGTCGACTGGTCCCGTCGACTCTTCGAGCTCGACACGCGCCAGCTCGGGGCGTCGCCCGTCGCGGTCGACCCGGGCGCGCTCGACGCGGCCGTCCGCCGAGCCACGGTGGCCCTGGCGGCCGAGCTCGTCGGCACGGCCCGGCGCATGCTCGACATGGCGCTCGAGTACGCCAAGCAGCGGGTCCAGTTCGACCATCCCATCGGGTCGTTCCAGGCCATCCAGCACCGGATGGCGGACCTGTCGCTGGCGGTCGAGCGGGCCGACGCCGCGGTGCAGTACGCGGCCATGACCTTCGACGCCGACGACCCCGAGGCTCGACGGGCCGCGCACGTCGCCAAGGCCGCGGCCGGCGCGGCCGCCACCGGCGCCGCCAAGGACAGCATGCAGGTGCACGGCGGGATCGGGTACACGTGGGAGCACGACCTCCATCTCTTCATCCGCCGCGCCTACGGCGCCGAGTCGTGGCTCGGCACCACCGCCTGGCACCACGACCAGCTCGCCGGTCTCCTGCTCGATCGCTGAGCCGCGCCCCACCGCGCACCGGATCCCGACGCGACGGAGCGAGCGCGCCGTCCCCGACCGGCGGCGGGGCCGCTAGATGCGAGCCGCCCGGCCCGACCAGTGCTGCTCGCGCAGCACCCGCTTCAGCACCTTGCCGTTCGGCTGGCGGGGCAGCTCGGCGACGAGCTCGAACGAGGACGGGACCTTGAAGTCGGCGAGGTGCTCGCGGCAGAAGACCCGGAGCTCCTCGCCGGTGACCGGCGCACGTGCCTCGACCACGGCCGCGAGCTGCTCGCCGAGGCGCTCGTCCGGGACGCCGAACACGGCGCAGTCGACCACCGCGGGATGCTGGTACAGGACGTCTTCGATCTCGCGCGGGTACACGTTGACGCCGCCGCGGATGACCATGTCGACCGCCCGGTCGGTCAGGTAGAGGTACCCGTCGGGGTCGACGTGCCCGACGTCGCCGACGGTGAAGGCGTCGTCGCGCCACGCCCCCGCCGTCTTCTCGAGGTCGGCGTGGTACTCGAAGCGGGCGCCGCCGGGCGGGCGGACGTAGATCAGCCCGGTCTCGCCGACGGGGACCTCACGCCCCTCGAGATCCAGGATCCGCACCTCGACGCCGGGCCAGGGCCGGCCGACGCTGCCGGGCCGCGCCAGCCACTCCGCCATCGAGATGCGCGTCGCGCCCCCCTCGCTCATCCCGTACAGCTCGGCGACCTCGCAGGGCGCGAGCGCCTCGATGATGCGGCGCTTGACCGGGACCGGGCACGGCGCGCCGGCGTGGACGATGAGCCGCAGCGACGAGAGGTCACGCTGCCGGCGCTCCCGCTCCGGCACCTCGAGGACGCGGATGAAGTGGGCCGGCACCATGAACGTGCGCGTCACCCGATGGCGCTCGACGAGGCGCAGCCACTCCTGGGCGTCGAAGCGCTCGAGGATCACCGTCGTCGCGCCAACGTACAGAGCGGCCATGGTCCAGCCCCCGGGGCCGGCGTGGTAGGCGGGACCGGAGACGAGGTGCACGTCGTCGGCCGACCAGCCCCAGAGCGCGAGCTGGCCCCGCATGTTCGAGCCGCCGCGGGCGCGGTCCGGGCGGCCGTGGACCACGCCCTTCGGGCGACCCGTGGTCCCCGAGGTGTAGAAGATCGGCGCGTCGAGGGCCTCGATCGGCAGGGGCGGGCCGCTGCCGTCACCCGCGATGGCGGCCTCGTACTCGTCGGGCACCACCAGCAGCTCGCACCCGCTCGCGGCCGCCAGCGCGGCGCGGCACGACTCGAGCAGGTCCCGGTGGGCGACGAGGAGGCGGGCCCCCGAGTCGGCGAGGATGTAGCCGAGCTCGCCCGCGGTGAGATGCCAGTTCACGAGCACGACGGGCGCGCCGAGCTTCGTCGCCGCGGCCCAGGTCTCGAAGAACTCGAGGCCGTTCGGGAGCATCACCGCGACGCGGTCGCCCGGTCCGACCCCGGCGCGCTCGAGCCCGCGCGCGAGCCGGGTCGTCCGCTCGTCGAACGCCGCGAAGGTGCGCACCTCGTCGCCGATCACGAGCGCGGGCTTGTCGGGCGTCGCCCGCGCGTGCGCGGTGATCCCCAGCTCGTCGCTCACCGCTAGCGCCCCATCTGACGGTGGTCGGCGCGGCCGTCCGTCACGCCGGCATCGTGCCCGTCGAGGTCGTCGCGCTGCACGGCGCCGGTCCCCCGTCGCGATCGCCCTGCGATCGCCGCGGCGAGAGCGGTCCGGACCGGCGGTCCAACCCGGCCTCCGCCGGGACGGGACGCTACGCGCGCAGCGCGCCGGGCTCCTCGAGCCACCGGTTCAGCGCCGCCGTGCGGGCGTTCCGACAGATCAGGACGTGCTCGACGGCCCGGCGGATGCGGCGCTGCTGTCCGGCCGTGACCGCGACCTGGCGGAGGAGGAAGTCGGCCATGCGGCCGTGGTCCTCCTCGGCGTAGGCGTGAACCTTGAAGTTCTCGACCTCGAGGTCGTAGTGCTGACGCATCCCCTCGTAGAGCATCTTGGCGTAGTTCGTGGAGGCCGCGAACCGCTCGCCGGCCCAGCCGAAGGCGGCGAGACCCTCCTCGTACGAGCGCCGCATGTAGTAGAGGGTGGTGAACACCGACCCGATGCTCTCGGGCATGGCCCGGTACGAGAGCAGCTCTTCGCCCGAGATCCCCAGCTGCCCGGCCCAGGTGACCTTCATGTCGACGTGGTTGTGGTCGCCGGTGTAGCCGGTCTCGTCGGCGAGGTTCTGGAGCCAGTGCGCGAAGTGCTGGCTCGAGCCCAGGTTGAGGGCGTCGACGTCCGGGGCCAGGCTCACGATGGTGCCGAACTCGGTCGTGTACCACTTGCCGAGGAAGTAGTACTCCTTGGACAGGCGCCGGAGGAGCTCCTCGGACAGCGATCCGTCGGCGACGCGCTCCCACACCAGGTTCTTCTCGGTGGCCACCTCGGCCTGCAGCGCCTCGAGCGAGGCCATGAACTCGTCGACGGGCAGGGCGGGCCCGTCCTCGGCGCCGACACCCCTAATGTCTCGGAACTCGCGCTGCTCGGTCACGCCGCTCCTCCCCCTGCCGCTCGGCGGCCGGTTCCGGCCGAGGGTTTAGGATAGACGTGACAACGGCGTCAGGTTCTGGCCGAGCGGGGAGGAGCGGCATGAACGTCGACCTGGTCCAGCTGGCGGGGAGCCGCGGCCGGCTCAGCGGGGCGACGGTCGATCCCGTCACCGCCGAGGTCGTGCGCGGCGCGATGGAGACCATCTGCTTCGAGATGGCGACGTACGTCTCACGTACCGCCACCACGCCGATCCTGAACCAGAGCAACGAGCGGAACGCGACCGTGCTCGACTACCGAGGCCGTCTCGCCGCGCTGTCGGTCGGCATCCCGCAGTTCATGCTCACCTCGACGCTGCCGGTCCGCTTCGCCCTCGAGTTCCTCGGCGTCGACGAGTTCCACGAGGACGACGTGTTCGTGGCCAACGACCCCTACCACGGCGGCGGCCACCTGCCCGACTACAACGTCTTTGCGCCCGTGTTCGCCGATGACGGCCACGGTGGGCGCCGCATGGTCCTCATCGCCAGCATCCAGTGCCACCACGGCGACACCGGCGGCGGCGTGCCGGGCGGCTACAACGTCACCGCCGGCGACATCTGGGGTGAGGGCGTCCGCTGGCCGGTCGTGAAGGTGCTCGACCGGGGCGTCGAGCGGCGCGACGTCCTGTACGCGCTGCAGGCCAACAACCGCATCCCGGACTACATCGGTGACCTGCGAGCTCAGATCGGCGCCGCGCAGCTCGGGGCGGCCCGGCTGAGCGACGTGATCACGCGGTTCGGGCTCGGCGCGGTCGAGGGCAGCGTCGACGTGATGATCGACTACGCGGCGAAGCGCTTCCGCGAGGAGGTCGCGACGTGGCCCGACGGGGTCTACGAGGCCGACGCCTACGTCGACCACGACCCGCTCGGTCACCCCGACATCCGTCTCCACGTCAAGATCACCGTGGACGGCGACCACCTCACGATCGACTACACGGGAAGCGACACCCGTCAGGAGATCCAGGCCTGGTCGACGTACGGGAACACGCGCGGCTACACGGTGGCCCAGATCGCCTCGATGATGGACCCGGAGATCCCCAAGAACGAGGGCTTCTTCGACCAGATCCGCCTCGTGGTCCCCGCCGGCTGCGTGCTGAACCCGCACCCCGGCAAGCCGGTCAGCGCCGGCACCCACCATCCCGGCGCCGACGTCGGCGAGGTGATCGCGGTCGCGATGCAGGACGTCCTGCCGGACAAGGCGGTGCCGCAGACCTACAAGACCGGCATCCCGACCATCATCGTCGGCGTCGACCCCCGCACCGGCCAGCCCTTCACGGACCACTCCGCCGAGGTCTACGCGGGCTGGTGCAACGCGGCGAAGGGCATGGACGCGTGGGGCGCCCAGAACGCGTCGTTCGGGAACCTCTGGAAGGCGACGGCCGAGATCAACGAGAGCCTCTACCCGCACGTCCAGTGGTCCCGTGACTACCGCACCGACTCCGGCGGCGCCGGCGAGTGGCGGGGGCTGTGCGGCAGCCACTACGAGAAGGAAGTGCTCGTCGACGCCAAGGTGTACACGTACGTCGTCGGGATGAAGTACCCGATGCCGGGGATCTGCGGGGGCCGGCCGGGCGCGCCGAACGAGATGGTGATCCGGTACGGCAGCGACGATCCGTTCCGGGTGCAGCACACCGCCGAGTGGGTTCCGATCGGCGCCGGCCAGCGGGTCATGTACGACTACGGCGGCGGCGGCGGATGGGGCGATCCCCTCGACCGCGACCCGGCGGCCGTGCTCGACGACGTGCTCGACGAGTACGTCAGCGTCGAGGGCGCCGCCCGCGACTACGGCGTGGCCCTGTGCGGCTCGCTCGAGGACCTGACGCTGGCCGTCGACGCCGACGCCACCCGGGCGCTCCGAGCCTCGGTTCGCGCCTGAGTCGTCCGGACCTCACCAGCACGATGGGTTACCGGCTCGGCGTCGACGTCGGCGGGACGTTCACCGACCTGCTCTGCGTCACCCCCCAGGGTGAGGTCGTCTTCGACAAGACGCCCACCACGCCCGACGACCAGTCGACGGGGGTGATGAACGGGCTGCGCCAGCTCGCGGAGCGATTCGGGATGACGCTGTCGCAGCTGTGCGGCGAGCTGGACATCCTCGTGCACGGCACGACGACCGCCGACAACACCATGATCGAGATGAACGGCGCTCCGACGGGTCTGCTCGTCACCGAGGGCCACCGCGACGAGATCGAGATGCGGCGCGTCCACAAGGAGGAGATCTGGGACCCCTCCTACCCGGCGCCGCCCCCGATCGCCCGGCGGCGGGCGCGGATCCCGATCCCCGAGCGGCTGAACTTCCGGGGCGAGGTGATCCGGCCGCTCGACGAGGAGGCGGTCCGGCGGGGGGTTCGGCGCCTGCGCGCACTCGGGGTCCGCTCGGTGGCAGTCATGTTCCTGTTCTCCTTCGTGAACCCGGCCCACGAGCGCCGGGCGGCCGAGATCGTGCGAGAGGAGTTCCCTGACGTCGAGCACCTCTCGCTGTCCCACGAGGTGATGGCGCGCGGCCCCGAGTTCGAACGCGTGTCGACGACGCTCGTCAACGCGTACGTCGCGCCCCGGATCGCCAGCTACGTGGCGAGCCTCCAGGACAAGCTGCGGGCCGCCGGGTACGGCGGCGCCTTGCTCATCATGCAGTCGACGGGTGGGGTCATGCCCCCCGAGTACGTGTCGAAGCGGGCCGTGACGCTGCTCGCCTCCGGCCCGACCGGCGGGGTCATGGGCGCGGCGCTCGCGGCGTCGCACGTCGGCGTCCACGACTTCGTGGCCGTCGACATGGGCGGGACGAGCTTCGACGTGTGCCTGGTCCGCGACGGCCAGCCGGAGATCAAGACCGACTGGAACTGGCGGTACCGCTACTACATCGGGCTGCCGATGGTGGACGTGCAGAGCGTCGGCGCCGGTGGCGGCTCGATCGCCCGGGTGCGCCAAGGCGCGCTGCTCGTCGGGCCCGAGAGCGCGGGCTCGTCGCCCGGGCCGGTCTGCTACGGGCGCGGCGGGACCCGGCCCACGGTGACCGACGCCGACGCCCTGCTCGGGTACCTGCCGGTCGCCGGGTTCGCCGGGGGCCGCATGCGCCTCGACGTCGACGGCGCCCGCGCCGCCCTCGGGCGGGAGGTCGCCCATCCGCTCGGCATCGACCCGGTCGAGGCGGCGTGGGGGGTCCAGCGCATCGTGAACGCCAACATGGCGAACGCGACTCGTCGGGTGCTGGCCTCGCACGGCGCCGACGCCCGGACGCTGCGGATGATCGCCTACGGCGGCAACGGGCCCGTCCACGCCTGGGCCGTGGCGCGCGAGCTCGGCATCGACCACGTGCTGATCCCCCGCGCCGCTCCCGCGTTCTCGGCCCTCGGCGTGCTCGTCGCCGACTACGTGGTCGACCTGGTCCGCGCGTACGTCGTGCCGCTGTCGCAGGTCGAGCTCGAACGGGTCCGCTCCGCCATGTCGGAGCTGCGCGACGAGGCGGCCAAGGAGCTGGAGCCGACCGGGCTGGCCGGTGACGACGTCGAGCTCGGCCTGTTCGCGCAGATGGCGTACCCGGGCCAGAACTTCGACATGAGCGTGCCGGTGCCCGAGGCCGAGGCCCTCGGCGAGGCCGGCCTCCTCGATCTCGCCGAGCGGTTCCACGACGAGCACGAGCGCGACCGCGGCTTCTCGTTCCGAAACCAGCAGCCGGTGCTGCGCGGCGTCCGGCTGGTGGCCCGGGGCCGCACCCCGAAGCCCGACCACCTGGCCGAGGTGGGGTCGATCGCCCGGTCGGAGTCGGCTCGCCGCGACGGCCGCCCGGTCCACTTCGGCGACGGGTTCGTCGATACGCCGGTCTACGACGGGGCCGTGCTCGGCGTCGGCGCCGAGGTCCGCGGGCCCGCGCTCGTCGAGGAGCCGTTCACCGTCCTCGTCGTGCCCCCCGGCGCTCGCGCCCGCGTCGACGAGCAGGGCAACTACGAGCTCGAGCTGTGAGGTGACCGCCGCTGCGCCCGGCTTCTTCAGCGCCGGGCAGCACGCCGTGGTCGCCGCGGCCTGCGACCGGCTGATCCCGGCGTTGGACCGACACCCGGGTGGCCGGGCGCTCGGCTGCGCCGACTACATCGACGGCCTGCTCAGCGCCTTCGCGGTCGACCCGCCGCGGGTCTGGGCCGGGGGGCCGTTCTCGGGCCGCGCCGGCGGCGAGGCGGGCTTCGCCGCCTTCCTCCCGCTGTCCCGGGTCGAGGCGCTGGCCTGGCGGACGCGCGTCGAGGGGTCACGCGGGATCCCGGAGCGCGAGTTCAACGGCCCCGTGCCGGGCTGGCAGCAGGAGTACCGCGACGGGCTGGCCGCGCTCGGGGCCGACTTCGCGGCGCTCAGCCTCGCCGACCAGGACGCGCGCCTCGACGCGGCGCCAGGCTTCAAGGCGCTCCTCTACACCCACGCCTGCGAGGGCGCCTACGCCGCCCCGGAGTACGGCGGGAACCGCGACCTCGCGGGCTGGCACGCGATCGGCTTCCCCGGCGACGTCCTGCCGCGCGGCTACACCGACGACGAGGTCACCGGCCGTGCGTAGGCCTCGAGCCTTCGGGGCGACGGCCGGCGTGTGACCGACGCCGACGCGGTCATCATCGGCTCCGGACCGGCGGGTGCCACGACGGCCGACGTGCTGACCGCCGCGGGCTGGTCGGTGATCATGCTCGAGAAGGGCCGCAACCACCTGCTGGCGCTCGACCCGCCGTTCGAGCCCCTCGGTCACGTCAGCAACGACGAGCTGAAGCTGCTGTTCCGGCACTTCCTCGGGCCGGACCCGTTCCTCGAGCCGCGCACCTTCCGCCGCCGCGAGGCCGAGGGCGACCGGCTCGTCGCCGGGGCGGTGAACAACCTGCCGTCGACGGTCGGCGGCGGCGGCTTCCACGCCGACGGGAAGCTGCCGCGCTTCCGCGACGTGGACTTCCGCGCCCGCTCCGAGCTGGGTCCCGTCGACGGCGCCGACGTCGTCGACTGGCCGTTCGGCTACGACGAGCTCGAGGCCTACTACGCCGCCGCGGAGCGGGTGGTCGGGGTGGCCGGCGACCACACCGCCAACCCGTTCGCGTCGTGGCGGTCGGGGCCGTATCCGATGCCGCCGGGACCCGACATGTTCTGCGCCGCGCTGACGTCGGAGGCCGCGACCGGCCTCGGGTACCACCCCTACCGGGCCCCCACGGGGGTCAACAGCGTCGAGTACGACGGTCGCCCGGCCTGCGTCAACTGCGGCTTCTGCGGGTTCTTCGGGTGCCCGATCGAGGCGAAGGGCGACCCGGTGGCGCCGCTGCGCCGCGCCCTGCGCACCGGCCGCTGCGAGGTGCGACCCGAGTCCTACGTCACCGAGGTCGTCGTCGACCGCACCGGACGGCGGGCTCGCGGCGTGCGGTACCTCGACGCCGACGGGGTCGACCGGGAGGTCGCTTCCGACCACGTGGTCGTGGCCGCGGGCGCGTTCGAGACGCCCCGACTGCTCCTGCGCTCCGAGCTCGGCAACCCCGACGTGGTGGGCCGGTACCTGATGTTCCACTTCCAGACCTACGTGCTCGGCGTGTTCCCGTTCGGGCTCCACGGCCACCGGGGTCGGTCCGTGACGCACCTCATGGACGACCCGATCGTCCCGGATCGAGCCGCCGAGCACGCGGCCCGGGACGCGGGCCTCCCCTACTTCCGGGGCGGGATCGTCGAGCACGGCGCGGGCGGGCACCCGATCCTCGAGGCGATCTACCTCCACCCGGGTGCGGTGCACACTCGCCTCATGCTCGAGTCGCCGATGCGCGAGCGCCTGGCCGCGTTCACGATGCAAGGCGAGGACCTCCCCCAGGCGGCGAACCGCGTGGACCTCGACCCGGTCGTCAAGGACGTCTGGGGCGCGCCGGCGGGCCGAGTCACGTACGCCGCGCACCGCCACGAGGTCGCGTGCGCCGAGCACTGGGCCCCCCGGCTCGAGGAGGTCATGCGCCGAGCGGGCGCCGAGGCCACGTTCTGGGTCACCTCCCCGCCGCTCGAGGACGCGCGCGGCCGGGTGGCGCGCGACCCGACGCCGATCTCGCGCCACGTCATGGGAACGGCGCGGCTGGGCGCGGATCCGCGGACCAGCGTCTGCGACGCGTGGCAGCGGCTGCACGACGTCGACAATGTCGTGATCACCGACTCCTCGGTGTTCCCGACCTCGGCCGGCTACGGCCCGACGCTCACGATCGTGGCCTTGGCCATCCGGGCCGCTCGGGCCCTGGCCGGGCTGGACCCGCTCCGCTCCACGCCGCCCCCGACCTAGGACCGGTTCCAGCCGCGCGCGTCGCCTGCACGCTCCGGCCGGCGCCGCGGCGCCACGGCGGGTTTTGAACTCACCCGCCGCGCCGCCCACAATGGCGCCAGCCGAGAGCTCCGGCGCGCTGGGCTCGTCGCACGGATCGAATCAGCACGGTCCTAGCACCGCGTCCGAGGAGCCGATGGACCGCACCTCCCTGCAGCCACCGGGTCGAAGCCCGTGGGACCCGCAGCGGCCGCTCCCGGTGCCGCGCTTCGCCGTGGGCACCGTGGCCGGGCTGGCCGCGGTCGTGGTCATCGCGGCCGCGGTACCCGACACGATCGCGCAGCCGAGCATCCCGGCCGGTCTCATGCTGCTGGCGGTCGTGCTCGCCGCCATCGTCGGCGGCGTCGCCGCGGGCTGGATCGTGCTCGTGGCCAGCCTCGGAGCGTTCCTCTACGTCTTCGAGTCGCCCCACGACCAGTTCGCTCGGCACAGCTTCGTCGACTGGGCCGCGATTGGCACCATCGCCGCCGTCGGGTTTGTGCTCATCGTCGCCGTCGGGACCCTGCGTCGCAGCGCCCGCCTCGCTCGGCTCGGCCAGGCCCGCTTGGACGTGCTCCTGCGGGTGTCCTCGCACTTCGACGACGACCTCGACCCCGACGCGGCCCTCCGCCAGATCGCCGCCGCCGCCGTGCCGGCGTTCGCCGACCACTCGGTGATCGACCTCCTGGACGACCACGGCGGGTTCCGCCGGATCGTCGCCGCCGACCTCGACCCCCTGACCGCCGAGTACGCGGCCAACCTCGAGCGCTACCCACCCGAACCCGGCCGCGACGACCACCCGTCCTGGCAGGTGGTGCGGACGGGCAAGCCCATGCTCGTCAGCTCGGTCGACGACGCCGTCCGGGTCGCCGTCACGCAGTCGCCGGAGCACCTCGAGATCATTCGGATGCTGAACCGCCAGTCCCTCCTGATCGTGCCGATCCCAGGCGAGGGACGTCCGATCGGCGCGCTCACGCTGGCCCAACGAGCCGCGTCTCGCCGCCGGTTCTCGAAGCACGACATCCCGGTGGCGGTCGAGCTCGGCATCCGGGCCGGGAGCGCGCTGCAGAACGCGTTCGCGCACGCGCAGGTGCGCGACTCGTTCGTCGACATCCAGCGCCAGCTCCTGCCCCGACGGCTCCCGGCCATCGACGGGGTGGAGCTCGGGGCTCGCTACGTGCCCGCCGGCGCCGCCAGCGAGGTCGGCGGCGACTGGTACGGAATCGTGCCGATCAGCGCCGATCGCGTCGGCCTGGCCGTGGGCGACATGGTGGGGAACGGGCCGATCGCGACGGCGGCGATGGCGCGGGCCCGGTACGCGCTGCTCGCGCTCGCGCATCGCGGGGCCGAGCCCGAGCGCGTGCTCACGGAGCTGAACCAGCTGCTCTTCGCGGTCGAGGCCTCCGACATCCTCACCGTCGTCTACGGGATCCTCGACCTCGGGCAGCGTCGCTGGACCGAGGCCCGGGCCGGGCACATGCCGACGCTGCTGCGCCCGGCGGGATCGGACGCTCGGGTGCTCGATTCGAAGCCCGGGGTCCCGCTCGGGGTGCTCGCCGACGCCCATTACCACCAGGAGGAGCACGAGATCGGGCCCGGCTCCATGGTCGTCCTCTACACCGACGGGCTGGTCGAGCGACGCGGCGAGGTCCTCGACGTCGGCATCGAGCGCCTCCGCAGCCGGCTGCGCGACGTCGGCTCCGACCTGGACGCCGCCTGCGCCGTCATCACGCACGAGCTCGTCGGGGACGTGCCGGAGGACGACGTGGCCCTCCTGATGGCGCGCGTCGGGGCCGCGTCCGCCGCCCTCGATCGGTAGCCCCGTGGGCGGCGGCGGCCCGAACCCGGGCCCCGGCCGGCCCCAGTGCCCCGGACCCCTTGACTGATGACCGGTGGTCATTTATAAGTGACCATTGGTCAGTAAGATCGGGCGGACGAGAGGAGGCGCCGTGTCCGTGATCGACGTCGACCTGGACGAGGTGGACCCGTTCGGGCTCGAGTGGCGCCAAGCGCCGTGGCCCCTGTACCGACGGTTCCAGGACGAGTCCCCGGTCCACCGGTTCCCGCAGGGCGGGTGGCTCCTGACCCGGTTCGAGGACTGCAGCGAGGTGCTCCGCGACCGTCGCTTCGGATCGGACCCGTCGAACCTGAACGAGACCGGACGCGCCGCGATCGGCGCCAACGACGTGTACCAGCCGGGGAGCTCGGTGCTCCTCTTCATCGACCCGCCCGACCACACCCGGATCCGCTCCCTCGTCTCGAAGGCGTTCACGCCGAAGGTCGTGAGCCGGCTCCGCCCCTGGCTCGAGGGGCTGGTCGACCGGCTGCTCGACGCGCGGGTCGAGCAGGGCGAGCTCGAGGTGCTCGCCGACCTCGGCTACCCGCTGCCGGCCGAGGTCATCTGCCAGCTGCTCGACGTGCCGCTCCGCGACCGCGACCAGTTCCGCGACTGGTCGGCGGCCGCCTCCCGTCTCCTGGACGGGAACCTCGAGCCCGCGGCCCAGGAGGCCGGCGTCCTGGCCACGATGCAGCTCTTCGGCTACTTCGCCGAGCTGCTCGAGGACCGCCGGCGCCACCCGGGTGACGATCTCCTGTCCGGCCTCGTGGCGGCGGAGGAGGAGGGCGACCGGCTGACGCCCGAGGAGCTGCTGACGACGGTCGTGACGCTGTTCGTGGCCGGGTACGAGACGACGATGAACCTCATCGGCAACGGCACGCTGGCGCTGCTCGACCACCCGGGCCAGCTGGCCGCGCTCCAGGCCGACCCGTCGCTCGCTCGTCCGGCGACCGAGGAGGCGCTCCGGTACGAGGGACCGGCCCAGCTCGTCCCTCGCGTCGCGCTGGAGCCGCTGCGGGTCGGCGAGGCCGAGGTCGAGGCGGGCGATTCGGTCGTGGTCGGGATCGCGGCGGCGAACCGCGACCCCCGCCGGTTCGCCGATCCCGACCGCTTCGACCTGCACCGCGCCGACGCCGGGCACCTGGCCTTCTCGCTCGGGCCGCACCACTGCCTCGGCGCCGCCCTGGCGCGGCTCGAGGCCGAGGTCGCGTTCGCGGCCATGGCCCGGCGCCTGCCGCAGCTCGAGCTCGCCGGTGACCGGCCCCGCTTCCGCGCCCACGCCATCCTGCGCGGCCTCGAGGCCCTCCCGGTCCGGTTCACGCCGGGCCCGCGGTCGGCCGAGTGACCGAGGTCGCGGCACCGCGCTGGCAGCGCCGGCCCGAGGCGCGCCGGGACGAGCTCCTCGACGCCGCCCAGCGGCTCTTCACCCGGCACGGCCTGGCCCAGACCAGCGTCGCCGACATCGCCGCCGAGGCGGGCGTCGCCAAGGGCAGCGTCTACCGGTACTTCGAGAGCAAGGAGGCGCTCCTGAGCGCGCTGAAGGACCGGTTCTTCGAGCGCATGATGGAGCGGGTCACGGCCGTGGTCGCGGCGATGCCGGACGCCGGCTTCTTCGAGCTGGCCGACGCCGCGATCGACGCCACCACCCGGCTGCTGTTCGCGGAGGCCGACCTCGTCGAGCTGTGGTCCCAGGGCACGGCGCCGGAGCGCGGCGACGAGTTCGCGCGCGGGATCGCCCTCCTGGCAAGCACCTACGAAGCGGGTATCCGGGATGCCGTCGCCGACGGGCGCGTCGACTGCGCCGACCCGCGGACCACCTCGCTCCTGCTCGTGTACGCGGTGCAGGGCACCGCGACCCACGCCATCCTGAACGGCGGGGGTCCCACGCCCGACGAGGTCATCGCCGCCGCGCAGACCATGACCCGACGGGTGCTCGGGCCGCCCGCCCGCTGAGCCGCCCTCGCTGAGCGCCCGGCGCGGCGTCCACCGGGCGCGATCGGCTCGCCCCGCCGCAGGTGCCCACCGCATCGACTCGATGCTGCTGAGAGTGAGCAACTGTTCACCGCCGGTGGTAGCGTGCCATCGACCGAGTTCGATGGTTGGAGGGGCACGCCACGCGGCGTCGGCTGGTACCGGGATAGTGGCTTTGCGCAGCCGATATCGATGGGAGGGTCACGCGGCCCTCGCCCGGGGGGTGCGCGCCCTCGCGCTGCTGCTGCCCTTGGGGCTGGCGTTCGCAGCCGCCTTGGCCACCAGCCGTTGGGTGTACCGATACCGGGGCGACAGGCCGTTGGCCTGGGTGTTGGCGTGGATCCTCGCGGTGACGGGTTCCGCGATGGTGGCCCTCCTGTGGTCGAGGCGTCTCAGCGTTCGCGCGCTGGTGTTCGCCACCCTGCTCGGGCTCTCGCTCGAGTTCCCTTCCCCGGCGCCGTCGCGGTGGCGTCTCACGGTGCGCGCCCACAGCCTCCCGCTGCTGCAGGCGCGGATGGAGGACGCGATCACGGGCAACGGCTCGGCCCAGGCGTCCATCGCCGCGGCGCTCGGCGCCACGATGACTGCCTACGGCGAGCGCAGCTCTCGCGACCTGACGCGGAAGCTGGTCTCGGGAGCCGTGGTCCTGAGCGCGGCCACGCTGGTGATCAGCGTGGTGCTGGGACCCGCCGGACACCCAGGTCGGACCACACCGTCGAGGGCGGCCGCCGGCGCCCGGGTCCGGGAGGGCCCGCCGCTGAGATCCACGCAACCGCCGGCGCCTGCGGCGACGGCCCCGGTGCCGGTGACCCCCGCAACCGTGAGTCCGCCGACCGCTCCGGGGGCTGCGGCCGCGGCGGCACCGACGGGCCCGGCACCCGCGGCCCCGGCGCCAGCAGCGGTGGCTTCACCGACCGCTCCGGTGGTTGCGGCCGCAGGGGCGGTCGTGGCCCCTGCTACTCCGGCGCGCTCCGTGATTTCAACGACCGCTCCGGGGGCTGCGGCCGCGGCGGCACCGACGGGCCCGGCGCCCGCGGCCCCGGCGCCAGCAGCGGGGGCTTCACCGACCGCTCCGGTGGTTGCGAACCCAGCGGCGGTCCTGGCCCCGGCAGCCTCGCCGTTCCGGGCAGCAGGCGTTCCTCCGTCCCCGCCCGGATCCGGCCCGCCGCTCGGCTCCGGTCAGCCCGGCCCCGGCTCGCCGGTCGCCGCGATCACGTCGCCCGAGCCCGCCCCCAGCGGATCCCCGACCCTGATCCCCCCGTCCCCGGACGTCGTGCCCGCCGGCGCGCCGGGGTCTGCTCCCCCGGCCCCCCCGGCGCTCGTCGGGGTCGTCGGGCCTGCGACGCCGGAGTCGCCCTTCGGGACGCCCCCGGTTGTCCAGGGCACCGGGGAGCTGGTCTCGGTCAGCCAAGCCGGACCCGAGCCTGGGCCCGGCAGCTGAGGCGGGCGCTCAGCGCACGTAACGACAGGCCGTGCACGACGCACGGAGCCCGTCCAGCCACGGGACGACGAGGGTCGGGTGGCGGGCCCGTCGTTGAGCGTCCTCCGCCTTCCCGGCCGATCCGCCGACCTCGGCGCGGACTCCGTGAGCAGAGCCGGCGCACAAGCGACCGGACTAGTAGGCGCCGCGCTTGCGGAGGACCACGGGCACCGTCTTGGCGATGATGGCGAGGTCGCGCCACAGCGACCAGTTGTCGACGTAGTACAGGTCGAGGCGCACATACTCGGAGAAGTCCAGGTTGCTGCGACCGCTCACCTGCCACATGCCCGTGAGCCCCGGCCTGACTCGCAACCTCGAGCGCAGCTCGAGTGTCCATTGGTCCATCTCCGAGAACAGCGCTGGCCTCGGACCGACCAGGCTCATCTCGCCTCGGACCACGTTCCACAGTTGAGGGATCTCATCGATGGAGAATCGGCGAATCGTGCGCCCAACTCGGGTGATCCGCGGGTCTTCGTGCACCTTGAAGAGCGGACCGTCGGCCTCGTTCCGGTGGCGCAGGTCGATGATCAGGTCTTCGGCGTTCGCGACCATGGTGCGGAACTTGAGGACCCGGAATGGCCGACCGTCCCTCCCCACTCGGACCTGCGAGAACAGCACTGTGCCCGGGCTGTCCAGCTTGATGACCAGCGCGACCAAGCCGAGGAGCGGGGCAAGGACGATGAGCGCGATTGCTGAGCAGACGAGCTCGAAGCTGCGCTTCGCGACGGCGCGCCACCCCCCGTAGTGCACGCGTTCGACATAGACGATCGGCGTGGTGCCGAGTGGTCGAACGGTGAGTCGCTCGGCATCGATGCCCTGCAACGAGGACGACATCTCCACGTGGACGCGGGCGTCGACGAGCTCGCGGACCAGTCGATTACAGGCCGCGGCAGTCACCGCAGTGGTGGCGACGATCACACCGCCGGCGCCGGTCGCGCGAACCACGCTCAGCGTGTCGGCGACTCGACCGGCGACCGGTACGCCGAGGAGATCGGTCACTCCGCTGTCGTCGGTGACCCCGACGACCCGGTAACCGAGCACCGGGTGTGTGATCAGCAGGCCGCAGATCGACTCCGCCTCGGCGTTCGCGCCGACGACCACGACCAAACGCAGTGACCGACCCGAGCGCCGCAACTTGTTGAACCAGGCGCGGGCGGCGCCTCGCTCGACGACGCAGGTGGCCACCGTGGTCGGGAAGCACAGCACCAGCCAACCTCGTGAAACGTGTTGCTTCGCCATGAAGCTGACGGCGGCCATCAGCAGCGTGCTCGTCAGCACCGCGTGGGTCAGGCGACCCGTTTCGTCGAGCCACGACGTGATATGGCGGGCCTCGTACAGGCGGTACCACGAGAACACGCCCAGCCACAGCGGGATTGACACGGACCCGATCACCACGCTGAGGCTGGTGGTCGTGCCGTCGGGCCTGTTCCTCAGCACGAACGCCGCCATCAGGCCGAGCTCGATCGCAACCAGGTCGGCGAGCACGGCGCATGCCTTCAGCAGCCCCGGGTTGTACGGCCGGACGGCGCTTGGCCACGCGGCGCCATCGCCGGCGCGCGGCCGAGGCTCTTCGGTGCGGGTCCGGGCGTCGCCGGCGTAGGTCCGGGCGTCGCCGACTAGCACGTCGACCCGCCGGGGTCGCGTCCGCGCCGCAGTGGACACGAGGCCGTGGCTCGGCTCGACGGACGCCGGGAGTGTCGGCTGATGCGACCCGAGGGTGCGGAGCCGGCGGGCCCGGACCACGCACTGGCGGTCGAGTCAGGCGGTCCGCGCCTCGACCGTGACCACGGCGTCTCGGGCCGCCGCCGGCTCGAGCGGGTGGCACATCCCGGGCTCAGCCGGGGCGTTGGGGTTGCTGCGGCCGAGGCCCGCCGCGGGGCCCGTCGGGCTCCGGGGGCACGGCCGGCCTGAGGTCCGACAAATCGGACATCCCATCCCAAGACCGCCACGCTTGGGCCCTACCACTTTACGTGGAGGCTCAAACACTGAAAGTGACAAGGGCCGAGTTCGGCCTGGCCGGGCGCCGGGGGTTTGGCCGTCCCGACCGAAGCACCCGGGCGCCCCGGCGACCTGTGGCGGTGAAGCGAGGCAGGAACCGACACGTCGCGATCCGGTCTCCACCCCCACTCGGGCCGGGCGAGCGGTGCCCTCCCTCGGGACTCGTCGCGCGTTGGCGGCCGATTGATCTCGTGGAGACCGCGCCGCCGGGCGCACGCTCGGACAGCGCGTCGCACCCCGCGAAGACGGAAACGAATCGGCACGTCCCGTGGACGTGGCGGTGAATCGCGGTCGACCGGCAGGCTCCAGCCAGGTGGCGCGCTCCCTGCGTTTCCGCGGGTCCGTTCGCTCTAGCCCTCGGCCTGGGCCCGGAACTTGTCGTAGAGCTCCGCAACGGTTGTCTCGCTGAGCGCCTCGGGGTCATAGAGCGATTCGTCGAACTGGATGCCGGCGCGCTCTTCGATCTCGTACACCCATTCCATGATGTCGAGGGAGTCGGCGTCGATCGTCGCGAGCCGGGAGCCGGGCTCGACCGTGCTGTCCTCAGAGATCGTGCGGAGCTCGCCGATCACCTCGTCAAGGGAGGGAAACACCGATCTCCGATCTCGAACACTGCGGGCAGCTCAGCGCTGGGCACGGACTCTAGCGGTGAGGCCGCTGACCCCACGCCGCGCCGACGCGGTGCGGATGGGCACGTCGCGGGGGGCCTCGAACGACCGCCCGCGAGCACCGGGCGGACTCACGACGACCGACCGCCGACGCGTCCTCGGGGAGTCGGCCGAGGGACCGCGGTTTCCGGGGGTCGCACCCACCACCCGTCGTCGCGCCGCTTCGGTCGCTGCGGGTAGATCTCGCGTGCCGTGCGGACGGAGGCGGCGACCGCGGCCATGATCCGGTCCGTCGCGGCGCAGAGGTCCTCGTCCGGCCCCACCGAGAGCGGCCGCCCGACGACGACGCTCACGGAGACGCCGGGGCGCAGCCGACGCTTCCGTCCCTTCGGGTAGAGGCGCTGGGCGCCCCAGACGCCGACCGGCACCACCGGGGCCCGGCTCAGGCCGGCGAGCCACGTGATGCCGGTCTTGCCGGGCATGGGGTCGAGGTCGTCGGAGATACCGCCTTCCGGGAAGATGCCGAGGCACTCCCCGCGCTCCAGCGCGGCCAACGCGGGCGCCAGCGAGCTCCCGGCCGCGACGGTGCCACGCGGCACCGGGATCTGGTGGGTATGGGTGAGGAAGAAGCGCGCGCCGCGGTGGCGCCAGAGCTCCGACATGGCGAGGAAGCGCACCTTGCGGCCGGTCCGCTCACCGAGCCAGAGCAGGAGGAGCGGATCGAGGAAGGACACGTGGTTGCTCGCCAGCAGCACCGGGCCGGCGCGGGGAACGTGTTCCTGGCCCACCATCGTCAGCCGGAACATCGGGCGGATCGGATAGAGCAGGACCCGACCGAGTCCCCAGACCGGCTCCATCCCGCCCACCCCTACGCGGGGAGGCCGGTCGACCGGCGGTCGGATCGCGCCGGCGCGCGCCCCGACTCGAATCGGCGTGCGCGAGGGCGTAGGGGATCCGGTGGGTCGGCCTCACCGGCGGCGCACGCGGCCAGGGCGAAGCCCGTGGCCCACGCAACGGCCTGGAGCGGCGGCTCGCTGCATCCGGGAGCCGTCATCGGTCGGTGGCGCGGAGCGCGCCCGAGTGAGCGCAGCGGCATGCTCGAGTCCCTCCGGTGACGACGGCCCACGCGGGCGCGCGAAACTACACCCGCCCAGACGAACGTCGACACGGTGCCTGAGGGACATCACATGGTGGGGAATGGTCACAGCGCGCCGGGGGACGGGCGGCGGCCGGCACGCGTCGCCGTGACCGGGCTCGGCGTGATCTCGCCCGCGGGCTCGACCGTGGAGCGCTTCTGGACCACGTTGCTCGCTGGACGCTCCGTCGCGGCACCGGTGCAGCGGACCGACGTCTCGGAGGCGTCGATCCAGTTCGCGTGCGAGGCCCGCGACTTCGACCCTCGCTCGGTGCTCTCCGAGAAGGAAGCGCGCCGCACCGATCGCTTCGCGCAGTTCACGATCGCCGCGGCCGAGGCCGCCTACACCGACGCCGGGCAACCGGACGTCGACGGGGCGCGGGTGGGCACGATCGTGGGCAACGGCCTGGGCGGCCTGGAGACGGTCGACCACGGTGCCCGCGAGTTCCTCGGGATGTTCGCGCCCGGCCTGAAGGGCCGCATGAACCCGCTGTTCGTGCCGACGGTCATGCCGAACGCGGGCGCCGCCCACGTCAGCATGCGGCGCGACTTCCGGGGACCCTGTCTGACGATCTCGACTGCGTGCGCGGCCGGCGCGCACGCGGTCGGCGAGGGGCTCCGCCTGCTCCGGGACCGCAGCGCCGATCTCGTCGTCGTGGCTGGCGCAGAGGCACCGGTGACGCCGTCGGTGCTCGTGGCCTTCGGGGCTGCGCACGCGCTCTCGGAGCGGTCGGCCGACCCCGCCTCGGCGTCACGTCCGTTTGACGCCGATCGCGATGGCTTCGTGCTGGCCGAGGGCGGCGCCGCCCTCGTCCTCGAGCGGTACGAGGACGCCGTCGCCCGTCGGGCGCCGATCCGCGCCGAGCTCCTCGGCTACGGGCGAAACACCGACGCCTACCACCTCGTGGCGCCACCACCCGACGGGCGGGGTGCCGTGGACTGCATGCGCCTGGCCCTGGAGGACGCCGGGCTCACGCCGAGGGACGTGGCCCACGTCGACGCCCACGGCACCTCGACCCCGCACAACGACGCCGCTGAGGCGGTGGCCATCCGGACCCTGTTCGGCCCCAACGCGCCGCCGGTCACGTCGATCAAGGGGGTGCTCGGCCACGCCATCGGGGCCGCGGGAGCGATCGAGGCCGTGGCGAGCGTGCTCACGATCGCGGAGCGCTGCATCCCCCCCACCGCCAACTTCACGACCCCGGACCCCCAGATCGCGCTCGACGTGGTGACCGAGCCCCGGCCGCTCGGCGACGGGGCCGTCCTCTCGAACTCCTTCGCCTTCGGCGGCCACAACGCCGTTCTCGTCTTCGGAGCGCCCTGACGCTCGGCGTCCCCGGGCTCGGACCGGGTCCGGCGACCTAGAGTCCGCCCGTGAGCGACAGCACGAAGGCGCCGGTCGGATCGCAGGCTCCGGACTTCACGCTCCCGCGATCGGGGGGCGGCGACGTGACCCTCTCCTCCTACCGCGGTCGCCCGGTGGTGCTCGCCTTCCTCCGGGGCTACGCCTGACCGTTCTGCCGGCGGCACCTCGCGCAGTTGCGCGACGACTACGAGCAGTTCCAGGGCGCAGGAGCCGAGATCCTGGCCGTGTCGGCGGAGCCGGCGCGTGCATCGGAGGCGTACCTCCAGTCGCATCCGCTGCCGTTCCCGACGCTGATCGACGAGGACCACACCGTCTTCGACGCCTACGACGCCACGAGCCGACTGATCTCGCTCGGCCAGCGGCCCGCGCTCTTCGTCATCGACGGTGACGGGATCGTGCGCTTCGACGAGGTCGGAGCGCAGCAGTGGAACATCCCCTCGAACCGCACGGTGCTGCAGGTCCTCGAATCCCTCTGAGCGGGGGCGGGTGGTCCCGCCGACGAGCCTCGAGGTCGCTCAGCCGCGGGGCGACGCTCCGGCCGGCACGGCCTCGACGTCCCTCGCGCCGACCCACTCGCCGCAGGCCGGACACGCCAGCTCGGGGTGCATGACCGTCCCGCATTCTCGGTGACGGAGCTGAACCGGCGGCTCCTCGCCGGCGTCCATCCACCGGTCGCCCCAGCGCAGCAGCGAGACGATCACGGGGTAGAGGTCCAGGCCCTTCGGCGAGAGTCGGTACTCGTATCGGTCGGGGTGCTCCGAGTACCGGCGGCGCTCGAGGATCCCGTGCTTCACGAGGGTCTTCAGCCGCTCGGCCAGCACCGGGCGCGGCGCGCCGGTCCGGGCCTGCAGATCCTCGAAGCGACGCGTGCGCATGAACGCCTCGCGCAGGATCAGCATCGTCCAGCGGTCGCCGACCACCGAGAGGGCCCGGGCGATCGAGCAGTGCTGGTCACCAATCTCGCTCCAACGCACCCTCGTGACCGTAGTCACCTTGCGTTCGAAAAGCAAACCCACTAGGTTCTGAAGTTGAACCGAAGGGGAGGCCGCACGTGAGCGAGGAACCGGGACTGCGTCGTCAACGCCGCCACGGGAGTGGCCGCCGATGGCGCGCCCGGCGACACCGACGCACGGCCTCGGTCGTCGGCCCGGCCCCCTCGGGCCGACCGGCCCGGATCCACCACCGCGCTCACCGTGCCGGGGGAAGAAGCAGGTGAAGACGACCGATCTGAAGATCGACCTGCTGCGGTCGGTTCCCGGATTCGCCGACCTGAGCGAGCGCCAGCTCGCCCGGTACGCACCGCTCTTCGACGAGGTCAAGGTCGCCGCGGGGGTGGTGCTGGCGCGCGAGGGCGAGGTCGGCCGCGAGCTGGTGGTCATCGTCGAGGGACGGGCCACCCTCGAGCGCCGCGGCGCGGCGAGCGAGGTGCTCGGCCCGGGCGCCTTCGTGGGCGAGACCGCCATCCTCGGCGAGGTGCCCCACTGGTCCAGCGTGGTCACTCGGACCCCGATGCGGCTCTTGGTGGCCGGTCGAGAGAGCTTCCGGGCGCTCGGCAGCGACCCCGACCTGCTCCGCCGGGTCGCCGCCACCCTTGCCACTCGGTTGCGGGCGGCGCCCGATCCGCACGGGACCGCCGCGCTCAGAAGCGCGCCCGCTCCCCCCGTGCGAGCCGGCGCGGCACCGACGTTCGCCTGAGCGCACCGCGCGTTCCGCCTGGCGGACCGGTCAGGCTCCCCCACGGCTGCTCGCGAGCCGCCGGCCACCCCCGAGGCGGCCGCCAGGTCCGGCGCGAGTGGACGGCACGGCCCGGCCGGGGGGAGCCGGGCCGTGCCGCTACGTGGCGCGCCGGTAGCGGGCGACCGCGAGCGGCGCGCAGACGGCGACGATGCCGACGATCCACGCCAGCGCGCTGAGGACGTGGGAGCTGACGGCGCCGCCGAGGGTCAGGGTGCGCACCGCGTTGACGACCACGGAGACCGGCTGGTGCTTCGCGAACACCTGGAGCCAGCCAGGCATCGACGCCACCGGGACGAACGCGGAGGACGCGAACACGAGCGGGGCGAGGATCGGGAATGACGCGGCCTGCGCCGTCTCGCTGTCGCGGACTGACAGGCCCACGATGGCGAACACCCAGGACAACGAGTACGCGAAGGCAAGCACGAGGCCGAGCCCGGCGACGATCGACAAGGCGCCGCCGGTCGGGTTCCACCCGACGGCCAGCCCGACCACGCACATCAGGCCGACGACGAACACGTTGCGAAGCAGGTCGGCGAGGGTGCGCCCGAGGAGCACCGCGGAGCGAGCCATCGGCAGCGACCGGAAGCGGTCGACGAGGCCCTTCTGGAGGTCCTCGGCGAGGCCGACGCCGGTGGTGAGCGCGCCGAACACGACCGTCTGCACGAAGATGCCCGGCATGAGGTAGTCGACGTACGGAACGCCCGGAACGTTGATCGCGCCGCCGAAGACGTAGCGGAACATCAGCACGAAGATGACGGGCTGGATCGTCGCGAAGACGAGCAGCTGCGGGTTCCGTCGGATGTTCAGGACGTTCCGCCACGCGATGGTCAGCGCGTCACCGACCACAGAGGGTCGGCCGACAGTCCGAGTTGACGGGGCGGTCAGGGTCACAGGGGGCGCGGTCATCGGTTGACTGCCTCCTTCTCGTCGGCGGCGTGGCCGGTGAGGGTCAGGAACACGTCGTCCAGCGTCGGCTCTCGAAGCGCCATGGCGCGGGGCTCGAGGCGCTCGGCGTCGAGGACGCGCACCGCCTGGAGCATGGCCTGGGCGCCATCAGCGACGTTCACACGGACCTCTTTGCCGTCGACGGCGAGCTCGCCGACCCGATGGAGCCGTGCCGCCGCGCTGCGGGCGGTGTCGGGGTCGTCGAACGCGACCTCGATGATCGTGGCACCGAGTCGGGCCTTCAGCTCGCTGGCGGTGCCTTCGGCGATCAGGGTGCCGCGATCGATGACGACGATCCGGTCGGCGAGGCGGTCGGCCTCCTCCAGGTACTGGGTCGTCAGGAGCAGGGTCGTGCCGGCGTCGACGAGCTCCTCGATGAACGCCCACAGCTCGGTGCGGCCCTGCGGGTCGAGCCCGGTCGTCGGCTCGTCGAGGAAGAGCACCGGCGGCTCATGGACGAGCGCGGCCGCCAGGTCGAGCCGTCGGCGCATCCCGCCCGAGAACGTGCGGACGAGGCGGTCGGAGGCGTCGGCGAGGTTGAAGCGCTCGAGGAGGGTGTCGGCGCGGCGGACGACGTCGGCCCAGGGCAGGTGGGTGAGCCGGCCCACGAGGCGCAGGTTCTCCCTGGCGGTGAGGTTCTCGTCGACGGCGGCGTACTGGCCGGCCAGGCCGATGACGGCCCGGGTCCCCATCGGGTCCTCGGTCACGTCCTGGCCGAGGACCTCGGCCCGTCCCCGATCCGGCTTCAGCAGCGTGGTCAGGATCCGGACCGCGGTGGTCTTGCCCGCCCCGTTGGGGCCGAGCAGGCCGAGGACGGTGCCGACCGGCACCTCGAAGGACACGCCGGCGAGGGCGTGGACGTCCCCGAACGACTTGCCGAGGTCGACGGCGCGGATGGCGAGGCTGGCGGTCACGGGGGTTTCCATGACCGGATCCTACGCACTATGCTTCAGGTAAGTCAAATATCCGAGTCCTCGGAGATTTGGAGCCTTGAACACTCCAAGCAAGCCCAGGAAGGCGTAACCTCGTGGGTGTGACAAGGGTCACGAAGGAGCAGCTGGCCCGGAGCGCGTGGGAGCTGCTGGTCGCCTACACGTTCTCGCAGCGATCGGCGCTCGCCGACATCGCGCGCGAGCTCGGTCTCACGCCCGGGCACACGAAGACCATCCTCGAGCTGGATCCGGACGAGGGCCGCTCCATGGGGGAGCTCGCGACGGTGCTGGCCTGTGACGCCTCGAACGCGACCTGGCTCGTGGATCGGCTCGAGGAGCGCGGCCTGGTGGAACGTCAGCCGCATCCCGGTGATCGGCGCGTGAAGTCTGTCGTGCTGACGCCCGAGGGCGCGAAGACGCGGGCCCTCCTCATCGAGCGGCTCGCGACCCCACCGGAGGACCTCGCGACGCTCGACCGCGCCGACCTCGAGGCCCTCCTCGACGCGCTCGGGCGTCTCCCACCCCATCCACCGTTCTGGTCGCCCGCGCACCGCTCGGCGACGGGCGCCCCGACCGGGTAGGCCGGGCTCGCGACCGCTCGGCCGCGGTGGCGGGCGGCAGGGTCCGTCCCCGACGCCGGTGACCGGGTCGGTTGTGGTCCTCCTGGAAATCCCGTTCCTGGTCCCGTAGAACAGGAGCAGCAGAAGGGACGGACCCCCGTGGGCGAAGCGGTTCGCGGTGTCATCGCCTCGGCGCCCGGCGAGCCGGTGACGGTCGAGACCATCGTGGTCCCGGACCCAGGCCCCGGTGAGGCGCGGGTGCGGGTGCAGGCGTGCGGCGTCTGCCACACCGACCTCCACTACCGCCAGGGCGCGATCGGTGACGACTTCCCGTACCTGCTCGGGCACGAGGCCGCAGGAACCGTCGAGGTCGTGGGCGAAGGCGTCACCGACGTCGCACCGGGCGATTTCGTCGTCCTGAACTGGCGGGCCGTCTGCGGCCAGTGTCGAGCCTGTCGTCGCGGGCGTCCGTGGCACTGCTTCGGCTCGCGCAACGCCGAGCAGCAGACGACGCTCGCAGACGGAGCCCCGCTCTCCCCCGCCCTCGGCATCGGCGCGTTCGCCGACAAGGTGCTCGTCGCCGCGGGCCAGGCGACGAAGGTCGACCCGGCCGCACGCCCCGAAGCCGCGGGTCTGGTCGGCTGCGGCGTCATGGCCGGATTCGGGGCGGCCGTCAACACCGGTGCCGTGACACGCGGCGACAGCGTCGCGGTGTTCGGGTGCGGTGGGGTCGGCGACGCCGCGATCGCCGGCGCTCGGTTGGTCGGCGCGGGGATGATCATCGCCGTCGACACCGACGCCAGGAAGCTCGACCAGGCGCAGGCGTTTGGCGCGACCCACACCATCGACTCGTCCCGCGTCGATCCCGTCGAGCGCATCCGCTCGCTCACCGACGGGAACGGGGTCGACGTCAGCATCGAGGCGGTCGGCCATCCCGACGTGCTCCGTCAGGCCTTCTACGCCCGGGACTTGGCCGGCACGCTCGTCCAGGTCGGTGTACCCGCGCCATCGATGCCGCTGCCCGACATCCCGATGATCGACTTCTTCGGCCGAGGCGGCGTGCTCAAGCCGTCGTGGTACGGCGACTGCCTGCCGAGCCGCGACTTCCCGCTGCTGATCGATCTCTACCTCCAAGGCCGCTTCGACCTGGATCGGTTCGTGTCAGAGACCATTCCCCTCGAAGGAATCGAGGAGGCCTTCGCCAAGATGCGCCGCGGCGAGGTCCTGCGGTCGGTCGTCGTCCTCGACGCGCCGTGAGCGCCGCGTTCGGCGAGGCCGGACCCGATCGTTCGGTTCGTGATGGCGAAGCGTCGAAACGAGGGACGAGCGCGTCTGCCTCGAGCGGTCGGCGGACCCCCGCAGTAGCCTCGGGCGTGCCCGCTCCCACTCGCCGTCGCGTGACCTCGGTTCGGGTGCGCGCCGTCGACGGCACCGTGGTGGCGGAGCGCCCGGACCGGCTCGTCACCGAGGAGCCGCTGGAGATCCGTGTCCACGGCCCGGGGCAAGCGCCGCAGCCGCTCGCGGTCACGATGCGGACGCCGGGCGATGACTTCGAGCTCGCCGTCGGCTTCCTCATCACCGAGCAACTGGCGACGCCGGGCGACGTTGCATCCGTCACCTACTGCGTCGGCAACGGCGGCGCGCCCGAGTACAACCTCGTGAACGTCGGGCTGACGCACCCGGTCTCCGTGCACGGTCGGACGTTCCCGGTCAACGCCAGCTGCGGCCTCTGCGGCGCGACGACCATCGACGACGCGCTCCGCGACACCTCCCCGGTCGGTCCGGGCCCGATCGTCTCGCGGTCGGTCCTCGTAACGCTGCCGGATCGGCTCCGGGATCGCCAGGCCGTGTTCGCGGCCACGGGCGGACTGCACGCCGCCGGGCTCTTCACGGCTCGCGGCGACGTCATCGTGCTCCGAGAGGATGTGGGTCGACACAACGCCCTCGACAAGGTCGTCGGTCACCTGGCCCTGCACGGCGACCTGCCGGCACGCGACACGATCGTGGCGGTGTCGGGACGCCTGAGCTATGAGATCGTGCAGAAGTCCGCCGTCGCGGGGATCTCGGTCCTCTGTGCCGTGTCGGCCCCCTCGAGCCTGGCCGTCGACGCGGCCCGACGCGTCGATCAGACCTTGGTGGGCTTCCTGCGGGGAGACCGGTTCAACGTCTACACGGGCTCCGAGCGCGTCGACCTGGACCGCTGAGTGGCCTGGCCAGGATCGGCGAGGGTCCGGAGCCCCCATCGGACACGATCCGATCTCTGGGTCGGTTTCCGCCCGTATGGCCTGGGGGAGACCAAACCCAACCACTACGCGGAGATCCTGCGCACCATCTGGACCAACCGCGACAACCTGCGGTACGCGTGGCGGATCCTGCGCCGAGGCGTGTGCGACGGCTGCGCGCTGGGGGTCGCCGGGTTCCACGACTGGACGCTCGAGGGCGTGCACCTGTGCACGACACGCCTGAACCTGCTGCGGGTCAACACGATGGGAGCGCTGGACCCCGCGAGGCTCGCCGACGTGGCCAGCCTGCGCGACGAGGCTGGTCCCGTGCTCCGAGGACTCGGGCGCCTCGCCCATCCGATGGTGCGCCGCCGGGGTGATCGCGGCTTCGCCCGGATCTCCTGGGACGAGGCCCTGGATCTCCTCGCCGGGCGGATCCGAGCCTCGACGCCCGATCGGCTCGCCCTGTACCTGACGGCGCGAGGGCTCACGAACGAGACGTATTACGTCGCCCAGAAGGTCATGCGGTTCCTCGGCACCAACAACATCGACAACGCGGCCCGACTGTGCCACGCGCCGTCGACGCTGGCGCTCAAGCGCTCCATCGGCGTGGGCGCGACGACCTGCTCGTACACCGACGTCATCGAGTCCGATCTCATCGTGCTGTTCGGTGCCAACGTCGCCAACGCCCAGCCCGTGTTCATGAAGTACCTGTACCTGGCCCGCAAGCGCGGCGCCCAGGTGATCGTCGTGAATCCGCTCCGCGAGCCGGGCCTAGACCGCTACTGGGTGCCCAGCAGCGTCGAGAGCGCCCTCTTCGGCACCCGGATGACCGACGAGTTTGTGCCCGTGCATGTCGGCGGGGACGTGGCGTTCCTGAACGGCGTCCTCAAGGTGCTCGTCGCCGAGGGCGGAATCGACCGTGGCTTCGTCGACGAGCACACGACCGGCTTCGACGCCGTGGTCGCCGAGGTGGATCGTGAGTCCTTCGACGAGCTCGAGACCCGCTCTGGGGTGTCCCGAGCCGCGATGGAAGCGTTCGCCCGCCGGTACGCGTCCGTTCGATCGGCGGTCCTGGTCTGGTCCATGGGCATCACGCAGCACTGCGCCGGGGTCGACAACGTGGCCGCGATCGTCAATCTCGCCCTCGCGCGCGGCAACGTCGGGCGCCGCGGCGCCGGCCTCATGCCCATCCGCGGCCACTCCGGCGTGCAGGGCGGCGCCGAGATGGGGGCGTACGCCACCGCGCTCCCCGGGGGGGCGCCCGTTGACCCCACCAGCGCGGCCGCCCTGAGCGAGCGCTACGGCTTTCGCGTTCCGTCCGAGCCCGGGCTCACCGCCGAGGCCATGCTCGAAGCCGCCGAAGGCGGGGGTCTCGACGTGCTCTGGACCAGCGGCGGCAACTTCCTCGAGGTGCTGCCCGACCCCAACCGGGTCGAGCGCGCCCTCGGCCGTGTGCCCCTCCGGGTCCATCAGGACATCGTCCTCTCGAGCCAGATGCTCGTCGACGGCGAAGCCGTCCTGCTGCTGCCCGTCGCGACCCGTTACGAGCAGCGCGGAGGTGGCACCGAGACGACGACGGAGCGTCGCATCGTGTTCAGCCCCGAGATCGCCGGGCCCCGGATCGGTGAGGCGCGCAGCGAGTGGGAGGTCTTCGTCGAGATGGGCCGCCGCGTCGATCCCGAGCGCGCAGAGCTCGTTCGGTTCGCGTCGGGCGACGCCATCCGAGCGGAGATCGCCAGCGTCGTGCCCACCTACGCCGGCGTCGAGCGGCTCCGCCGCACCGGGGATTCGATCCAGTGGGGCGGGGCACGCCTCTGCGAGGACGGTCTGTTCCCGACCCCGGACGGTCGCGCCCGCTTCACGCCGGTGGTCCCGGCGTCAGCGAGCCCCGACGACGGCCGCCTGCGTCTCGCGACTCGCCGCGGCAAGCAGTTCAACACGATGGTGATGGCGGAGCGCGATCCCCTGACTGGTGCCCGACGCGACGCGGTGTTCCTCGCTCGTGCCGACGCGTCGCGCCTCGGCGTCGGTGACGGCGACGCCGTCGTGGTGCGCTCGCCCCACGGAGAGCTGCGTGCCCGCGTCCACGTCTCCGACGTCAGGCCTGGCAACGCGCAGCTGTTCTTCCCTGAGGCCAACGTGCTCTTGCCGATGGGGCGGCGCGGCGAGTCCGGAATCCCCGACTACACGGATCGGGTCGAGATCGTCGCCGCGAGCTGACCGGGCAACTCGGACCTGGTTCCGGTCGGGCTCGTCGCCGCTTCCGGGCGTCCCCTTCGGATCGATCGGCACTCCGTCAGTGGTCGATCGAACGGATCACGACCCGGCGGCCCGATCCGGTGGCCGGCTCCGCGCCGGCGCTGAGCGCGCGACGACGCCCGTCAGCGAGAGGCTCGAACGATCCACGCCGCGGCGCCGAGGCAGACACCCTCGGGGGTCTGGTGGCCGGCGAGCGCGTCCCGAACCGCGTCGGTGGCGCGGGCTTCTGCGTCCGCCGCAGCGTCGGCGAAGATCGCTCGCGCCATGCCGGTCCCCCGCAGGAACTCCAGCGTCTCCTCGAGGCTGCCGCCGCCGCCCAGCAGCATCGGGGCCTCGACCGGCCCGACGTCGACATCTCGAAACCCGGCGGTTCTCAGCACCTCGGCGGTGCGATCGGGGTCGGCGAGCGCGAAGGGCCCGGGCGCGCCGGGGGGACCGAGGTCAGGCAGCGGGATCTGGGTGGCGGCGGCCATGCCCGGCACCAGCACCCACTCGTTCTGCGGCAGGCCCTGCCAGCACACGAACACGAGGCGCCCGCCCGGCTCAGCCGCTCCGGCCAGATTGGCGAACGCGGCGACCGGATCGTCGAAGAACATGACCCCGAACCGGCTCATCACGACATCGCGGCTCCCGCGGCCAACGTCCGCGACTTGCGCGTCGGCGACCTCGAACCGGACGTTCTGAATCGCCTCGTCGCTCGCCCTGCTGCGCGCACGGTCGATCATCGGACGCGAGACGTCCAGGCCGAGCGCGTCACCGCCCCTGGCCGCCGCAGCGGCGGCGAACGTCGTCGTTCCGGTCCCACATCCCACGTCCAGTACCCGATCCCCCGGACCGATTGCCGCCACCGTGAGCAAGTGATCGGTGAACGGACGCAGCATCGCGTCGTAGCGGGCCTGATGGTCGATCCAGTGGCGCGCCTCGTCCGAGTTCCAATACTCGATCTGCTCCGCGTTCGCGCCGTTGCTCGTCACGGCTCGTCTTCCTCGAGCGACGTCGCGACCGCCGGCGACGCCGCTCCCAGCTGGGCGCGCCAGGGCGCCACGTCGAGGTTCGGGTAGCGCGCCGCGGTCTCGTCGAGCAACGCCGCGTCCCAGATCGGGTGCCCGGGTGGGGGGAACCCGAAGAGTTCGAGCTGGCGCGGCGTCGACCCCTCAACGAACTGAGTCCACGCTGGAAACGTCGCTCGCGACTGCACCGAGGTGTACCCGATCCAGTCCTGGCCCGCGACCTTGAAGCTGACGTTGAGGAGGAAGCGTGCGCCTCCGGGCGCCGTGAGGTTCACGGCGCGATGGAAGACGTCGGGGCGGTAGGCGAGCAAGGACCCGCGCATCCCGGCTGCCGGCCGCTCCCGGGAATACAGCTCCGGGTCATTGGCCGGCATGATCAACGGCGCGGTCGGCGAACGACCTGGTGAGTCGCGAAGCGACACGAGATGTGTCGGAGCGGTTCCAGCGTCCACGTCCGAGAGGTAGAGGAACGACTCGACGTGCAACCACGGGGTTTCAGCGCGAGGCGGCAGCCACGAGTGGTTTCGGTCGGTGTGCATCGGCTGCTCGTAATTCGTCTCACCCGTGTACTTGGCCGACACGCCCACCTGGTATAGGCGCAGGTCGTCCGTCGCCAGGAGCCGCTCGGCAAGGTCGACGATCGCCGGGTGGACGCACAACCGGTTGAGCCGGCCCGACCCCGAGAACGGGAACTCCGCTCGCCACGTGTGCTGCTCGGGCCGGAACCCGGGTCCGTCGGGCGGCCACGTGAACGAGTGACGCGGCGGGGCTGGCTCGCCGAGCCACTTCTTGGTCTCCCCGGCTGGATCGGCGTGGTAGTCCGCCGGAGTGGGGAAGAGGTCCGGCAGGTCCTCAGCCGCGGCGTCGATCTCGTCGGTGCCGATCAACCCGTCGACCAGCACCCACCCGTGCTCGCGCCACGCGTCGACCTCGTCGTCACGGGCGCGTCGCCCGGCGTGCGTCGCGAGGTCGCGGGCCATGCCAAAGGACTAGCGACCCGTCGCCGGCTGGCGCAAACTCGAGCCCGGCCGAGCGTGTCGAGCCCGGCGTCCAACGCCGCCTCGGTGCGCCGTCTCGTCGGACTCGGTGCTCAGGGCGATGCTGCGACCCGGGCGGCCGCGTCGGCACGCTGGTCGAAGCCGCGGATGTCCACGATGCGCCCGGAACGGATCCTGACGACCTGCCAACGATCCACCTCGCCACCCCCTGCCTGCGCCGCGGGGTTGCCGCTGACCCGAAGACCGATGAGGAGCTGGTCGCCGTGCACCGTCATCTCGGTGACCCGGGCCCGGACGCCGGCGGTGCGTCCGCGTTGGTACCAGGCCAGCACCTGGTCCCGGTTCGTGCAGCCCGGCGCGGGGTCGTCCGGGGCGCCCCAGCGCACGCTTGGGTCGAGCAGGTCGCTGACTGCGGCCAACTCCGCTGACTCCAGCGCGGCGCGGACGCGTTCGACGATCTCCCGTCCCACCGCCTGCCGTTCATCCATCGAGCCGCCTCCGCCGCTTCGCCTTCGAGATGGTGTCAGACACCGAGAGGGAGTGCCGGTTCCGGCGCCTGTCGGCACGACCTCGACGGTCGAACGAATCTCGGCTCGCTGGGAGGTCCTCCTCGGGCGCTCGACACGATCGAGACGGGTCAGCACACTGTCTCGCCATGTCATCCCTGACCGCCGGGCGAGGCGCGGGCCGGACTCGCGATGGCGGAGGCCGGCCCGAACGCGGGCGGTGCGACGGCGCGCACCCTAGCCTGGAGGGGCCGGGCCCTACCTGGGAGGGAACCACGGAAACGACGACCGCCCCCTTCGTCAACTGGCAGTCCTGCTCGAGTGTCTTTGAGGAAGCGTCGTACAGGACACGTGACCTGGCCGGGAATCGGCCGGTCCCCTGACACAGCACATGGAGATTTTCAAGGAGTTCTCCTTCGAGGCCGCCCACCGTCTCCCGCACGTACCGGTCGGGCACAAGTGTTCTCGCCTCCACGGCCATTCGTTCCGCGTGAGCGTGCACATCGAGGGGCCGACCGGCGCGGAGACGGGGTGGGTACGGGACTTCGCGGACCTGAGCTGCGCGATGGAGCCCGTCCTGAGGCGGCTCGACCACTACTACCTGAACGACATCGAGGGACTCGACAACCCCACCAGCGAGACGCTGGCTCGTTGGATCTGGGAGCGGTTGCTGCCCGCGCTGCCCGGACTGTCGCAAGTCGTGGTGCGCGAGACCTGCACGTCGGGATGCGTGTACCGAGGCGAGCCGTGAGTGCGCCCCGATCGGTGGATTCGGGCTCGGCGAACCGCGTCGCGGTCCTCTCGAGCGGCGGCCTCGACAGCGCGGTGCTCATCGCGGAGTTCCTGAAGCTGGGTCACGTCGTCCAACCCATCTACGTGCGGTTCGGCTTGGCCTGGGAGAAGGTCGAGGAGGAGCAGCTCCGGCGCTTCCTCGGCACGCTCCCTGGGCACCGAGCTCATCCCGTGCTCACGCTCGACTTCCCGATCACCGATGTCTACGGCTCACACTGGAGCGTGTCCGGCGATGACGTGCCGGATGCGACGTCCACCGACGACGCCGTGTACCTACCCGGCAGGAACCTGCTGCTGCTCGCCAAGTCGAGCATCTGGTGCGCGCTCCACGACGTTCGCAACCTTGCGCTCGGGACGCTGAAGGGCAACCCGTTCGCCGACAGCAGCCGTGCCTTTTTCAGGATCGTCGAGTCGGCGGTTCATACCGCGCTGAACTTCGACCTCGAGGTGATCACCCCGTTCGCCGGGCTCACCAAGTCCGAGGTCCTCGAACGGGGGCGCGGTCTCGAGCTTCACCACACCTTCTCGTGCATCGACCCGCAGGGCGACCAGCACTGTGGGCGCTGCAACAAGTGCGCCGAGCGCCGGCGCGCGTTCGCAACGTTGGGGATCAACGACGGCACCCGGTACGCGGCGCTCTGAGACCGGCCGGAGGGCCTCGTGACCGGGGTTTACGTGGCCCCGATCTCGTTCGGGTTGGGCGACCTCGTGGTGTCGTTGCCGGTCATCCAGGCCCTCGTCGCCGAAGGCCGTGCGGGGGGTCACGAGACGTGGGTGGTGGCGCGCTCGGTCGGACAGGCCCGGCTCGCCGAGCGCATCGAGGGCATCGCGGGGACGGTGTCCGAGGACGAATTCGATCCGACCCAGTGCCCAGGTCGCTTCATCGATCTTCGCGACCATCCCCTCCAGCGTGACTACTGGTGGGGCTCACCGGAGTTCGAGGACGCGGTCGGGCCGTTGTCGATCAACGAGATCCTCGGCCGCATCAGCGCCGACTTCGAGATCAGCGCGGACTTCGGGCGCCCGGCTCCCTTGCTCTCGCACCCTCGACCAGAGGCCAGCGAGCAGGTCCTCTTCGTCGCCGAGACCGATGGGGCGACCAAGCGATGGGCCACCGAGCGTTGGGCGACATTGGCGGAAAGGATCGAAGCGCTTGGCGTCGAGGTCCGTCTCGTCACGCCAACGGCTGCGGACGGCGACATGCACGGAGCCGGCATTGAGCAGCTACGAGCCCCGAGCCCCGGCGACGCCGTGGATCTCCTCGGTGCCTGTCGCGCGGTGGTCGGCGTCGACACCGGCCTGACGCATATCGCGGTGCAACAGCGGACACCGACGGTCACGATCTGTCGACAGCCGCCGACCTTCTTTCGGCCGTGGCCCCACTGTCGCGCCGTCGTCGGTCAGCGCTGCGACGACGTGTGCGCATCCCTCAACCGTGACCAGGCGTATAACGCACGGGTGAGTCTGCGTGGATTTCAATGGCGGCCGCGCGTCTGCCCGGTTGGAGCGCGCTGTCTGGATCCGATCCACCCCGACCGCGTGATGGACGCCCTCCGGGAGCTCGAGTGGTAGGCGACCTCGAACCCGGCCAACGCGGCCGGCAGATGTGGTCAGCGTCTGATCGGCAAGCACCGAACAGCGTGCCCGTGGACTCGTGCGCGCAACACGGCGTCAGGAACTCGCAGCCCGAAGGGATCGGGCGTGTGGTTGCCATCGGCGAAATCTGTGCGTGGAACAACCTGGGCCGCAACGTGGTCTTCGCGTCCAGCGACCTCCGGCCCGTGGCGATCTTCGGGGAGACGCGTTTCCCCGAAGATGATGAGCTGTCGCAATACGACCTCGATGTCCACGCCATCGTTGATCTCCCGGGCATCGACGTCGTCGTGGTTCTCAACCACCTGGGTCTGATCCGGGCCTTCCGACGATCAGACATTCGCGCTGGTCCGGCGCGGCGCCTCCATCCACTGTGGACGCGAACATTTGCCGCGGACGTGGAGCGCCTCGTGGCCGTCGGAGATCGACTCGTGGGGTCCCGGCCACGCGGGGCGGACGCGGGCGGATTGCTGGTCTCCGAACCCATCGGGGGGATGCCGAGCCGCTCACCGGTGGACGCCGACACCCAGCTCGAGACTTGGGGAGCGGTCACCGCACTCGTGGGGCTGCCCGCCGGTGGCGACGACCGTGTAGCCGTCGGAGGGGAGGGGCGAGTCGCGCTCGTCTCAGCTCGGGACGGCCGCGTCGACGACGTTCGCTGGGAGGTCGAAGTTGGGTTTCAGCCCGCGGGGCTGCTGTGGGACGGCACGCTCGTGTGGGCGGCGGGTCACGAGTCGGACACCGCGGCGATCGGCGACTACGAGTGGGAGAAGCTGCGCGGCGGCGGATTCGCGGGCCTGGACCCCGTCGATGGGGACATGGTCGTTCACGGCCACTTCTCCGACGACCTGGGATGGGGGAACGGGGGCATGGCCGTCGCGATCGCTGGCGGCGCGGTGTGCGGGATCGGCCAGACCGGCGAATTGCACCTGTTCCGCGCCCGGGACGGGGAGCCGCTCGGACACACCGCTCCCTTCGCTCACCGCTCCCTCGGGATCGCGCACACGGCCGCCGTCGGTGAGCACGTCCTCTACGGCTTCAACCGAGGCGGCTACCGCCTCCGCCGCGTCGCAGTTTCGAGCATCGCGCGTCTTGCCGGTGCCCGGGGGTGACGAGGCGACCCCAGGGTCGGTGGCTACGGCGCGTACAGCTTCAGCTGCTGGTAAGGCATGAACCGTCGGCTTCCCTTGCGCACGTCCTGGAGGAGGCCGTCAAGCGCCTCCTCAAGCGCAGCGAGATGGCGACGAAGGACCGGCAGGCGCCCTGCGAGCGAGTTGGTGTCCGAACCGCGGGAGGCGACCGCGCGTTCGGTGTGATGGATGCGGATCACCAGCACGGAGAGACGATCGAAGACCATCGCCGGGCTCTCGGTGGCGAGCGGGGCCGCGGCGACCTGGGAAACGGCGGCATCGATTCCAGCGTCGATCGCTTCGATCAGGCGGTGTCGCGTCGCGTTGAGCCGGTCGATCGCTCGCTTCGCGCTGGCAACGGTCGCGTCGTCCGCGCCGACCGTGCGGCCATCGTCCTCGAATTGCCACTGAGCGATGTTCGTGCTGTGCAGCTCCCCGAGCAGCCCGGCGGCGTGCCCACCGCCCGCCGGCTGACCCTCGCCCTCACGAAGGATTCGGCGGAACTCCGCCGACACGCTGCTTGCGGACAAGCGACTCGGGTCAGAGAGCGGATCCATGAGCAACCGGCGCGGTCTACAGGCGAGGTGGGACGGCCGGCTCGGTGCAGAGCGGCCGTCGCTCATGTGCGGGGAACCGGTCAGCGAGTTCAAGCACTCGACCAACTCCGCGGTCGTCGATCGTGGAGGGAACCGGTGAGAGGTCGAAATCCAGCGCGAATCCTGCTGCGCGGACGACCCGGTCGAGGGTCGCGACCGTCGGAACTTTGACGCCCGCCTCGTACGCCGACAGCGTCGAGTGAGAGGTACCCGCGAGCCGGCCGAGCTGCCGGAGGGAGAGGCCGGCCCGGCCCCGAGCCAGACGAATCACGCCGGCGGCATCCACATCCTGATGGTATCCGATCGGATACCAGAGGCCCCGCAAGATCGAAAGGTGACCGATTAGTCTCATGTCCCCCGGCCGTCTGTCTCCCCGAAGGTTCACAAGCCCAGGAGGACCAGATGAGTGACAAGACCAAGGTCCGGATCACCGACGTGCGCACCGTAGGCGTGCCCGTCACCGACCAGGACCGGGCGGTGGAGTTCTATGTCGGCAAGCTCGGATTCGAGATCCGCCTCGACGCCCCGCTTGGCGACGGCGGCCGGTGGATCGAGCTGGCGCCGCCCGGAGCTACGACGACGATCGCCCTCGTCCGTGCGCGCGATGGGATACCTGCGGGCGTCGAGACCGGCATCCGTTTTACGACGGCCGACGCCGACGCCGAGCACGCCGACCTGCAGGCCAGGGGCGTCGACAGCGACGATGTGTTGCGTTGGCCGGGCGTGCCGGCCATGTTCGCCTTCCGCGACCAGGATGGCAACGGGCTCGAGATCGTTCAGAGTGCCTGAGACCGGCTGAGGCCATTCTGCATGAGGAGGTTCAGATGAGCGTGTTGAGGAAGCGCTTCACCGCACCGTTGCAGAGGAGTCCCAACAAGGGTGGCTGGACCTTCGTGGTCATGCCCGACTCGGTCGAGTTCTTCGGCACTCGGGGGCTGGTCAAGGTGCGAGGAACCGTTGACGGATATCCCTTCCGGAGCTCCTTCATGGCGATGGGCGACGGCACCCACAAGCTCCCGATCAAGGCCGACGTACGCAGAGCCATCGGGAAGGAACGAGGCGACAACGTCACCATCCGGCTGCAGGAACGGCTCAACTCCTGAGCCGGCCGATGGCTCGCCGCATTTCCCGGAGACAGCCACACCGGGACCTTCAGCGCCTCGAGAACGGCTCTCGACGAGAGAGCCTCCGTGTCCCGCCGCCCCTCACAGAGGCGGCGGGTGCGCGAGTTGGCCGGATGCGCCGCGAACGCGTCGACACAGCCGTCAAACCGCGAGTGCACTAGCTCGATGCGGATCAGCTTCATCGCGACCATCGCTGGCCGTTAGATGAGCACGAGCACGAGATAAACGCTGTAGATCGTAAGAACCGCGAAGCCGGCCAGGCGTCGGAGCTCGCCACGAGGTCCGCCTAGAGCGACGATGAGCAGCGGCAGTCCGGCCGCGAGCCAGGCGGCTCCCGTCACTCCGCCGTTGGGCAGCGGGTGTATGAGGGCGGCGACGCCGAGGGTTGCCGTGGCGTTGTAGGCCGCGGAACCGATCACCCCGGCGACCGCCAATTCAGTGATGCCACGACGGGCGGCCGACCAGGCCAACGCGAACAGCTCGGCGGTGGTCGCCAACGCGACGAAGGTCAGCCCGACGGCGCTGTCGGCCAGCCCGAGGCTGTCGACGATCTGCTCGGCGCCGCTGACCGCGAGTCGTCCGCCGAGGGCCATGATCCCGACGCCGACCAGCAACAGCAAAACCGCGACCGCGCCACCTGCCTCGACGGGGTCCTCGGATGCGGGTGACGCAGCCTTGGCGCTTCCGTGGACGAACGCCTCCGTCAGTTCACCGATGGCGGGCGGCCGACGCTCGATCCGCCAAACAACAAAGAGCCCGCCGACGTAGGCCGCCACGAGCACTGCGCCGCCGGCCCGGGTCAGGCGGCCCACCGACAACAGCACGGCCGCCACCGTCCCAGCCCCGGCGGCCGCGAAGGCATAGCCGCGCACCCGCTTTCCTATCGGGAGGCCGACCAGTACCGCAATCAGGCCCAGCACGAGGGTCAGCATCGTGATGTTGGCACCGATGGCGTCGCCGACGGCGATCCCACCGCGATGACGAGCCGAGGCGAACACGGCGGTGACCAACTCCTCCGGCTCGGCGCCCGCCACGACGAGACCGACCGCCAGCGCGGTGACGCCGATCCGGCGGCCCGCTCGTGCAGCGTGCTCGGCGAACAACTCGGCGCCGACCGTCAGCAGCGCGGCTGAGAGCGCCAGAAGTATCAAGCCGGTCACTCAATCAGCCTGCCCGGAGGGTCGTCGTGTGAGGGGGACCCAAGGCTGGCAAGCGACCAGAGCCGCGTCGGTGCGAACCGACTACAGGCTCCTTCGACGGACCCATATCTCGAGTGTCGGGCTCGCCTCCAGGGTGTGATGACCACGGTGGCTGTTGAGGCGTCCGGGGTCCGCAATGAAGAAAGGAAGCGGGGTTCGTAACGGATTTTCGGCCCGGCGTCAACCGCGCGGCGCAGCTGGTCGCCTAGCCGGAATCACTCCAGCACTAGGACGGCTTGGCATCGGCATATTCGTCGTGCCAGTTCCACCACTTGTACGGTTCGGTTTGGGGGTAGTCCTCGGGCGAGTCCTCCCAGTCCTCCTGGCGTCCGAGCGCCGTAATGTCGAGGTAGCTCCAAGTGCTCCCCATCGCTTCGTCGCCGCGGTTGTTGATGAAGTAAGTCCGGAACACGCGGTCGCCGTCGCGGATGAACGCGTTCGTGCCGTGCCATTCGTCCACGCCGAAGTCGGTGGCGAAGTCGTCCGTCATCGTGTACCAGGGCATCGTCCAGCTCATCCGCGCCTTAACGCGCTCGATGTCTGCCTGCGCCGCGGGCGAGACGAAGACGAGAGTTGTGTCGCGGGCGTTCAAATGGGCGACATGGGCGACCTGGTCGGCAACGAGGGAGCAGCCGATGCAGGCATGGTCGGGCCAGCCGTACACATCGGGTTCGAAGAAGGCGCGGTAGACGATCAGCTGACGGCGGCCTTCGAACAGGTCGAGGAGGCTCGCTCTGCCCTTGGGTCCGTCGAACTCGTACTCCTTCTCCACAGCCAGCCACGGCATCCGCCGACGCTCGGCGGCGAGCGCGTCACGGGCGCGGGTCAACTCCTTCTCCTTCACGAGCAATTGCCGGCGCGCCGCCTCCCACCCGTCGGGCGACACGATCGGGGGTGTGTTCATCGCAGACTCCTATCGGGTGTTCGTCTCCAACATCGTCACGACCCGGCCCGTGCCTCGGAGCGGGCGGCGCGGCTGCTCAAATATCGGGATCGCCCATAGCTCTCGGCTTCGTTGTGGATTGGGCATCGTGTTTGGAATGAAGGACGCGGGCCTCGGACAGGCCGAGCGGCAGTCGTCCCAGGCGACCGATCGCGGCTCGAAGCGCGATGGCGATTCCGCTGCCGTCCGACGAGCGGTGCGAGCCACTCTTCGAACGGCACCCCAGCGACGTGCGCAATCGTCATCGCTAGCTGGCCTCGTACTGGTCATGCCGATGAAACCACGACAGGTCGCCCTCGTTGCGGCCGAGCGGCGCCCGATCGAGCCATTGCCACATCGTCCACAGCACGTCGAGGCCGCGGGCATACGCGGAGTAGGTGTGGAAGACGTCGTCGCCGTCACGCGCGAACGCGCTCATGCCGGGTTGCTCGCCCGACCAGTCGCGCCAGGCGACGTTCTCCTCCTCGAGCTGCGCCTGGTCCTTGTAGTTGTACTCAACCGGTGCCACCGCGGGATCGATCGTCACATGGAAGTCGTAGTTGAAGCTGCTCCCGAACGACGAGATCCAACGGAAGTTCCATCCCATGCGTCGCTTGTACGCGACGAGGTTGGCGAGCGGCGCGCGCGACACCACGGCGAACGCCACATCGTGGTGCTCGAGGTGCGGGACGCTGCCGGCGAATCCGTCCGCGACCGCCGAGCAGCTCGGACAGCCTTCGTCCCAGTCCGGCCCCAACATGAAGTGATAGACGAGCATCTGCGAACGCCCCCCGAACAGATCGCGCAGCGACGCGTCGCCGTCTTCGGTCGCGAACCGGTAATCCTTCTCAACCGGCACCCAGGGCAGGTCACGCCGCCGTCGCGCAAGCTCGTCGCTGCGGCGCGTTAATTCCTTCTCAGCTTCGAGCAGCTCGAGGCGAGCTGCAAGCCATTCGTCGCGCGTGCCGAGTGTGTGGGATGCCATCGGCGCTTCGTCTCCTTCCGGTGGCGGTCGTGCGACCTACGCCGACACCACTCTCGTCCAACATCCTCACGAATCAGTCCCCATCTTGGACTGGGTCGTACCGCCCAACTCACGTGGGGCGTCCGACCATCCCGCCTCATCCGAGGCCCGCGCTTCGTCATCCGGATGCCCGGACTGATGGATCTCGGCCACCGTCGAGGTCGATGACGGTTGGAAGGTCACGGTCACGATCGAGTCCTGGAACCGGGTCACGCGCGAAGACCACGTGGAAGACCCGCGAGTCAGAGCGGGGGACCGAGGTCTGTTCACGTGCTCATCCACCGATCGCTGGGCCGGCCGGTGTGACCGGCGGGAGGTCCGTGGTTGAGAGGATCCCTGGTGGCGCTGCGCAGACGTAGGGGATGGCGTTGACTGGCCGGTTCGCGGTGTACGCAGGTGTGAAGGACCCGATCTCGTCGAGCGGGATTGGGAAGGCCAGCTCGACGTCGAGTGGAGCGTCGCCCTTCACCTGCACACGCCACCCAGTTGGGCGCAACTCCCAGGCCGGCTCGATCTCCGTGGTGCAGTACCAGGTCGGTGTGAAGCGGATGCGGTCGGTGCCGCCGCTGCGCCCGATGATCCGAGTGCGCTGCGCGGCCACGGAGCCGGCCGAGATCTGACCGGCGACGATGGAGGTGGTGCGCCGGGCCGCGGCGACTTCTCCGGTACAGATCCACTCGTCGACGGCGCAGCCGGCGGCTTCGGCAAGGATGCCGAGCGCTGGTCCGAACTCCCCAAGCAAGAAGGATGAGCGGTTCGGGTCGAAGGATTCGAGCGGCCGACCGAATCCCATGAGCTCGAACAGCAGATTTGGCGAGTCCCGTCGCGAGAGGTTCGCGAACTCGTCGATCTCGATCGCCTCGACCCGGCGCTGCAGGGAGAGCAGCGCCAAGGGAAGCGCGTCGGTGATGAACCCGGGACTGCTTCCAGTTGCGTAGATAGACGAGCTGCCCCGGGAGCATGCACGCTCGATGGCCGCGCGCCGCCCCTCACCCAGCCGCTCCCCCCGGGCGAAGAGCTCACCGCGGGTGGTGACGACGTTCGTACCGGCCTCGAGCAGCGCGACGACATCATCGAGCTCAAGGGCACTTGGCATGTACAGCGCACAGTCGGCGCCGAGGGCGTGGATAGCGCCCCGGTCGGTGGTCGCTGCAATCCCGCTTGGGTCCTCGCCGCAGAGGACTCCCGCGTCGACACCGTCCTTGGCCGGGTCGTAGACCAGCACCCCGACTAGCTCAAGGGATGGGTGTCGGATCACCTCGCGTAAGGCGCGCAGGCCGATGTTGCCGGTGGCCCATTGCACGACTCGGTAGCGCGAAGGGCTCACCGACCCCGGCCCCTGAGGGGTTGAGCCTCGAGGGCTTCCGGCGCGAGCACCTCGCGGCGCTGTGTCGTCATCGCCTCAGCTCAGGGGGAGCCCGACCACGGCTGATAAGTCAAGTCTTGAGCCATTCGGGGACGACCTCCGGCTGGGCGCCCGCAGCCGCACGCCGTCGCTTCGTTCAATGACCCCCTCGTCGGTGCCGAGATAGGGGCTGATTACCGCCGGGTCGTGGCGCACGTGGTTCCCGTTCCGACAGGCGATACTGCGCGCGCCGCGCTGCAGCCGCGGCACGCGGGTCATTTAACACCTGTGTCGCTCAGCGTCAGATCCCGCACCATTTCTACCGAGCTCTCTCGCTCCGGGCTGACGTTGAAACAGCAGCCGCGTCAGCCCGAGCGAGCTCCAGTGATTGGGGAGCGCGTCCTGGCCGCCTCGTTGCGGCGGAAACCTCGCTCTCCTAGATTGTGAACGGAGTAATCGTCGACATGCGTCGGGGGTTCGATGGACGACGTCCTTGCCGGGATTCGAGTGGTCGAGGTGGCGAGCTGGACATTCGTGCCCATCTCCGGCGCGGTGCTGTCGGAGTGGGGCGCCGACGTCATCAAGGTCGAGCACCCGGCCAGCGGCGACCCCCAGCGCGGGCTGGTGTCGTCGGGGCTGGTCCCGGGCGCGGCGGGCGTCAACTTCATGTTCGAGATCCCGAACCGGGGCAAACGCTCGGTCGGCCTCGACCTCTCGACCGACGACGGACGGGAGCTCCTCTACCGGCTCGTGGAGAGCGCCGACGTCTTCGTCACGAACTGCCTCCCCGGCGTCCGTTCGCGTCTCGGGATCGACGTCGAGGACATTCGGGCGCGCAACCCGAGCATCATCTACGTCCGCGGCACGGGACAGGGCACGCGCGGTCCGGACGCCGAGAAGGGTGGGTTCGACGGCGCGTCGTTCTGGGCTCGGGCCGGGCTGGCCATGGCGTTCAAGGACTCGGCGTCCGAGTGGCCAGTAGACCAACGGCCTGCGTTCGGGGATGTGATGGGCGGGCTGACGATCGCCGGCGGCATCGCCGCTGCGCTGCTGCGACGCCAACGGATGGGCGTCCCATCGGTCGTCGACGTGTCCCTCCTGAACCTCGGGATGTGGAACCTCGCGCCCGAAATCACGTCGGCGAAGCTGTACGAGCACACCGAGATCCCGACGTTCGACCGCGACTCCCTGCCGAACCCGCTCGTCGGCACGTACCCGACGAAGGACGGCCGGTTCCTCATCCTCGTGCTCCTCCAGGCCGACCGCTACTGGCCCGACCTCTGCCAGCACCTCGGGCGTCCCGACCTGCTCGAGGACCCACGCTTCAAAGACGCGCCGGCCCGCTACGAGCACCGCCGTGAGTGCATCCAGGTTCTGCGCGACGTGTTCCGGACTCGTACCTACGACGAGTGGCGGGAGCGGCTGCAGACCCTCGAGGGCGTCTGGGCCCCCCTCCAGACGCCGCTCGAGGTGCACGACGACCCGCAGGCCGGCGCCAACGGCTACCTCGAGCCGATCACGGCCGGCAGCGGCCAGGAGTTCGTGCTGCCCGCCAACCCGGTGCAGTTCGACGAGACACCCCCCTCGGTGCGCGCCGCCCCCGGGCACGGCGAGCACACCGACGAGGTGCTGCTCGAGCTCGGGCTCACCTACGACGAGATCCTCGAGCACAAGGTGAGCGGAGCGGTGCTGTGACGGACATCGACACCATCGATTTCTTCCGTGACGAGTCGCTCCTCCCGGATCCGTACCCGTACTTCGACGAGCTGCGGGCGCGGTGCCCGATCCAACGCGAGCCGCATCACGGCGTGGTCATGGTCACGGGGTACGAGGAGGCCCTCGCCGTGTACCACGACATCGACACGTTCTCCTCGTGCAACTCCGTGACCGGCCCGTTCCCGGGCTTCCCGGTCCCGCTCGAGGGCGACGACGTCAGTGGGCTGATCGAGGCGCACCGCGACGAGCTGCCCTTCAGCGACCAGCTCCCGACCCTCGACCCGCCCGTGCACACGGCGCACCGGGCGCTGCTCATGCGGCTCATCACGCCGAAGCGCCTGAAGGAGAACGAGAAGTTCATGTGGCGCCTCGCCGACCAGGTGATCGACGAGTTCGCCTCCGACGGCAAGTTCGAGCTCATCCACCAATACGCAGGGCCCTTCGCGATGCTCGTCGTCGCCGACCTGCTCGGGGTGCCCGAGGCGGACCACCGCATGTTCCGACAGGAGCTCGGCACCCGACCCGACCGCGCCGTCGGCAGCACCGAGCGCGACGCGATGGCGCATCGCCCGCTGGAGTTCCTCTACGAGGCGTTCACCCGATACATCGAGGATCGACGCCGCGCGCCGAGCGACGACGTCATGACCGGCCTCGCCGGGGCGACCTTCCCGGACGGCTCCATCCCCGAGGTGATCGACGTCGTCCGCATCGCGGCGAACCTGTTCGCCGCCGGCCAGGAGACCACCGTGCGACTCCTCGGCTCCGCCTTCCAGCTCATCGGCGAGGACCCGGACCTCCAGCACCGCCTTCGGCACGAGCGTGAGCGCATCCCGAACTTCATCGAGGAGACGCTCCGTTTCGAGAGCCCCGTCAAAGGCGACTTTCGGCTGGCCCGAGTGCCAGCCCGGATCGGCGGCGTCGACATCCCGGCCGGCACCACGATCATGGTGTTGAACGGGGCTGCCAACCGTGACGCCCGCCAGTTCGAAGACCCGACGACCTTCCAGCTCGACCGGTCGAACGCCCGCAAGCACCTGGCGTTCGGGTTCGGCATCCACACCTGTCCCGGAGCGCCCCTTGCGCGCGCCGAGGGATGCATCAGCGTCGAGCGGCTGCTCGACCGCCTCGGCGACCTCAGGATCTCCGAGGCCGACCACGGACCCCCCAACGCCCGCCGGTACCGCCACGTGCCGACGTACATCCTGCGCGGCCTGCGAGCGCTGCACCTGGAGTTCACGCCCCGCGACGGGCAGTGAGACCGGCACCGGGCGGAAACGGGCTTCTCTTTTTTTGAGATTGGTGCTATCGTCCCGGTGCCGTCGCCTGACCGGAGGACGACCCCATGCCGCACTTCACGAAGCCCGACGAGGGGTCCTGGACCGAGCACTACCCCGACCTCGGCACCGGGCCGGTCTCCTACGCGGACTCGATCTCGCCCGAGGTCTACGAGCGCGAGCGTGACGCGATCTTCGGCCGCACCTGGCTGAACGTCGGCCGCGTCGAGCAGCTCCCGAAGGTCGGCAGCTACTTCACGAGGGAGCTCGACGTCGCGGGGACGTCGATCGTCATCGTTCGCGCCGCGAAGGACGAGATCCGCGCCTTCCACAACATCTGCCGGCACCGCGGCAACAAGCTGGTGTGGCAGGACTACCCACTCGAGGAGACGAGCGGCACCTGCCGCCAGTTCACCTGCAAGTACCACGGCTGGCGCTACAACCTCGAGGGCGAGTGCACCTTCGTGCAGCAGGAGTCGGAGTTCTTCGACCTCGACAAGAAGGACTTCGGCCTGGCGTCGGTCCAGGCCGACGTCTGGGAGGGGTTCATCTTCGTGAACCTCGACCCGACCAACACGACGACGCTCCGCGAGTACCTGGGGAAGTTCGCGAAGGGGATGGAGGGCTACCCGTTCAACAAGCTAACCCAGGTGCACAAGTACCGCGCCGAGGTGGGAGCGAACTGGAAGCTCTTCGTCGACGCGTTCACCGAGTTCTACCACGCACCTGTTCTGCACGCGAAGCAGAACGTCGGCGAAGAGGCCCGCAAGCTCTCCGAGGTCGGCTACGAGGCGCTCGCGTACGAGCTCGACGGCCCGCATGGCATGGTGTCCACGTGGACGGGCCCGACGCCCCCCCGCGACCTGAGCATCTACAAGCCGATCGAGCAGAAGGTCCGCAGCGGTCTGTTCGGACCGTGGGAAGCACCCGATATCGGGGTCGACGAGCTGCCGCCGGGAATCAACCCGTCCGGGAACAAGTCTTGGGGCCTCGACTCGTTCCTCTTCTTCCCGAACTTCATGGTGCTGATCTGGAAGCAGAACTGGGTCATCACGTACCACTACTGGCCTACGTCGTACAACAGCCACATCTTCGAGGGAACTTGCTACTTCACACCGCCGACGAGCGCCCGGGAGCGTCTCGCGCAGGAGCTTGCGGTTGTCACCTTCAAGGAGTACGCGCTTCAGGACGGGAACACACTGGAGGCCACGCAGCGGATGCTCGAGTCGCGTACTCCCATCAAGGCGTTCCCGCTGAACGACCAGGAGATCCTGCTCCGCCACCTCCACAAGACCGCGCAGCGCTACGTCGCCGAGTACGACCGGACCGTCGCCGCCGTGGCCGCGCCGGTATGACCGAGGAGCCGACGAACATGGCGCCCTTCCCCAACGAGTTCGCGGACCTCGAGCCGTTCGCCGACTGGGCGGTCCCAACCGAGCGGGCCCGCTACGCCAAGCGCATCTCGAGCACGATGGAACAGCTGCAGGCCTTCTACGACGCCGCCTTCCCGCGGATCGACGACGCCCTCGCCTACCTCGACCAGCACCAGCTCGACGCGCTCGCCGAGGACGGGAAGCGCTTGCTGTGGCTGTACTGCGCGCTCATGACCGCCTCGTTCCCGGTTGAGGCATGGCGACAGCCACGCGTCCCCGACAGTGGCGCCGCCAGCTTCGACGCCGTGCTGGAACCCGCCGTCTAAGTCGTCACGCGGCGCGGTCGCGGGCGTCGTCTCGGAACACCTCACCGCCCTTCATCACGAACCGAACCTGCTCGGTCACGGCGATGTCGGCGAGCGGGTCGCCCGGGACGCCCACGACGTCGGCGAGCAGCCCGGGTTCGAGGCGCCCTCGGTCGTCGGCGTCGATCAGCTCGGCCGACACGGTCGTCGCGGCCCGGATGGCCTGGAGGGGCGTCATGCCCCGATCGACGAGGGCGAGCATCTCCTTGGCGTTCCTGCCGTGCGGGATCGCCGGTGCGTCCGTGCCACAGGCGACGCGCGCCCCCCGCTCGATGGCCTTCTTGATGGTCTCCCGTGCGCGGGGGAACACCTCGGCGGCCTTCGCCTGGAGCTCCGGCGCGGCGTGGGAGAGATCCATGCCGTCGGCCAGATAGGTCGTGGCCACGAGGAACCGGCGACGCTCGATTAGCAGCTCAAGCGTCGCGTCGCTCATCAGCGAACCGTGCTCGATGCAGTCGATTCCGGCCTCGATGGCGGCGCGGATGCCGTCGTCACCGTGCGCGTGCGCAGCCACCTTCAAGCCGGCGCGGTGGGCCTCGTCAGCGATCGCGGCGAGCTCCTCGTCGGAGTACTGCTGCGCGCCCGCGGGGCCGGTGTGGGACATCACACCGCCGGACGCGCAGCACTTGATGAGCTCCGCGCCGTGCTTGATCTGGTATCGGACCGCCTTGCGGACCTCGCTGACTCCGTCGGCGATCCCCTCTTCGACGGTGAGCGGCATGATGTGCGGCGCGAGCGCCTGGAACATCGTCGGATCGAGATGTCCACCCGTCGGTGTGATCGCGTGGCCGGCCGGCACCACGTGCGGGCCGTCGATCCAGCCGTTGTCGATCGCCTTCTTGAGCGCGACGTCGAGGAGCAGACCCCCGGTGGGCACGAACAGCCCGAGGTTGCGGACGGTCGTGAACCCCGAGCGCAGCGTTCGTCGCGCGTTGGCCACGGCACGGAGCGTGCGGACCGCGGGGTCGTCCTGCACGGGGTTGAGCGGACTCGCGTGGTCGGGGCCGCCCAGGAGCAGGTTGACCTCCATGTCCATGAGGCCCGGGAGCAGGGTCAGGTCCGCGAGGTCGATCACCCGGGCGTCGGCCGGCACCGAGGTCGGCGAGACCTCGGTGATGCGCCCCGCCTCGACCAACAGCTCGCCGGGCTCGACGTACTCGCCCGCGTCGACATCGAGCAGACGCGCCGCTCGCACGTGGATGGGTTGGGTTGGTAGTCGGCGAGGCACCGCGTGTTCCTTCCTACGAGGTGAGGACGGGGAGCTGCGCCCATCCCCGCACGGTGGCAGCGTGGGCCATGACGGCGTGCCGCTCGTCGACCTCCCCGTCCCGCCAGCGCTGCAAGACCTCGTCGAGCGCGACGCGAGCCTCGAGGCGGGCGAGGGCAGCACCGAGGCAGAAGTGGGGCCCGTATCCGAACCGGTGCGACTCCCAGTCGACGAGCCCCTTCTCCACATCCTCGAAGCGGCTCAACGCGAAAAGGGCGCACTTCTCGTTGTGGGAGAGCGGCGCCTCTTCCCGCATCCGCCTCCAGGTCGGGGACGGGTTGTTGTCGATCTCGAAGTCGTAGGGGTCGTAGTAGATCTCGGCGTCGCTCGTCGTCGTCATCGTCACCTCTCGAGGAAGCGTTCCACGTTCGAGCGCAGCTCGGGCGTGTCGAACGACTCGTTCTCCGCGGCCAGGGCGAAGTCGATCGTGGTAAGGACGGCCTGCTCCAGGTGGAGGTTGAGGACCCGCTTCGTCGCCTCGACGGCCTGCTGCGGGAGGGCTGCGATCTTGTGGGCGGTGGCGAGCGCGGCAGGTAGCACCTCGTCGTCTGGGAGCACGCGGTTTGCGAGCCCGATCTCGGCGGCCCGGGCGGCGGTGATCCGCTCCCCCGTGAAGGCGTACTCCTTCGCGAGCAGCAGGCTGGTGTGGAGCGGCCAGGTGACGGGACCGCCGTCGGCGGCCACGAGCCCGACCGGCACGTGCGGGTCGGACAGGTACGCCGACTCGGCTATGTACACGACGTCGGCGAGCGCGAGGAGGCTGCACCCGAGGCCGACCGCCGGCCCGTTGACGGCAGCGATCACGGGGACGCGGCAGCGCACCATGTTGAGGACGATCTCGCGACCCTCGGCGAGGATGTCGCGGCGCACTCCACGGTCCTTCGCCATCCGGTCGAGGAGGCCGAAGTCGCCGCCGGCGGAGAATGCCCGGCCCTCGCCAGTGATGACGGCGACGCGGGCCTCGCGGTCTGCGCTGAGCTGCGGGAACAGGTTCGCCAACGCGTTGTGGAGCTGCTCGTTCACGGCGTTCAGCTGCTTGGGGCGCGAGATCGTCACGATGCGAACGGGGCCGTCGGCCTTCACCTGGATGACGTCGGGCAGGTCGTAGTCCATTCGGCTCCTCTGAACAGCGCTCAGGCGGTCGGCAGACCCAGGATGCGGGTCGCGACGATGTTCTTCTGAATCTGGGATGTGCCCCCCATCACGCTCTGGGCCCGGCTGTAGAGGTAGATCTTGAGGGCCTCGTCCTGCGCGTCGCTTGCCGCCGTCGGTCCGGCGACGTCGAGCGCGGCGGCGCCGACGGCCTGCTCGACCCAGGTCATGAGCAGCTTGTCGATGGAGCCGCCGGGCCCGTGGTCGACTCCATCGAGGCGTTCGGAGAGCCGCCGGCACACATGCAGGCGCAGCATCTCGGTCTGCACGTACGCCCACGCGACGGCGTCGACCTGGTCGGAGCGGAACGAATCGGGATTGGCCCGTACGGTGGCTTCCAGCTCCTTGACGGTCTTGGCGTACCGCGCGACGTAGCCGAGCTCTCCGGGCTCGCGCTCGTGGCTGACGATGGTCATCGCGACACGCCAGCCCTCCCCCGGCTCTCCGATCATGTTCGTAGCGGGCGTCCGGGCGGCATCGAACAGCACTTGTCCGAACTCGCTCGCGATGCCGTTGATCATCTTCAGCGGCCGCTGCTCGATGCCCGGCTGGTTCATGGGGACCGCGAGGAGCGACAGGCCCCGGTGCTTGGGTACGTCGGGGTCCGTGCGAGCGAGGAGGAAGCACCAGTCGGCAACGTCGGAGTAGCTCGTCCAGACCTTGTGCCCGTTGATCACATAGTCGTGACCGTCCCGGACAGCGGTCGTGCGCAGCGAGGCGAGATCCGACCCCGCGTCCGGCTCGCTGAACCCCTGGCACCAGCGCTCGCGCCCGCTGATGATGCCCGGGAGGAACCGATCCTTGATCTCGTCGCTGCCGTGCACCGTGATGCCCTGCACGAGATAGCCGAGGCTGGGTCGCGGCGGCGCGCCGGCGGCCGCGAGCTCCTCGTCGAGGATCACGTCGAATACCGCCGGGAGCTCAAGCCCGCCGTAGCGCTTTGGCCAGCTCAGCCCGAAGAAGCCCGCGTCGTAGAGGGTGGTGTGCCACTCCGCCTGGCGGGCCCAGTACTCGTCGTCGGTCGACGACGTGGGGAGGCCGGGGTTGTTGTCGGCGAGCCACGAGCGCAGGCGGGCGCGGAACTCCGCTTCCGCCGGGGAGTCACGAAAGTCCATCGCCCACCCCGAGCCGGGTGCGCTCGAGCTCGCGCAGCTGCTCGCCAACGTCGCCGAACCATCGGGACGACAGGAGCGCCCGCCGCAGGTAGACGTTGACGATGCACTCCCACGTGTTGCCAATCCCGCCGTGCACCTGGATCGCGGTCTCCCCGACGGTCCGAGCGGCGCGCCCGCAGTAGGCCTTGGCGACTCGTCCCGCGGTGAGCGCGCCGTCAGGAGGGAGGTTGTCCACCGCCCATGACGCGTGCAGGGCGACGCTGTGCGACCCCTCCATGAGGCAGCGCGCTTCGGCCAGCAGGTGCTGCACGGCTTGGAACGAGCCGATGGGCACGCCGTACTGCTGACGCTCGGCGGCGTAGGCGACGGTCACGTCGAGGACGCCGCGCATGACCCCGACGAGGTCGGCGCTGGTCAGCGCCAGCCCCAGCGCACGCACCAGCGCGAGGTCATCGTCGGTCAGGAGCCGATCCTGGTCGGGAACCACGACCACGGGCGCCTGGGCGCCGACGGTCCGGACCGACCGGCTGAGATCCGACCCGGTTCCCGACGAATCGTCTGCGCCGTCCAGACCCAGACGCGCGAGGCGGTGCCCGGACCCTTCGGGCGTCAGCACGAACCCGCTGTCGACCTCTCCGCCGCCGTCGATCACGTGGAGCGGCGCGGCCGTCGTCCCGCCGTGGACGACGGCGAGGTCGACGAGCGACGGCGCGAAGGCGACGACCGTGCCGTCTCCGACCTGCACGCCGGCGCGGCGGGCGAGATCGCCGGCGAGGACGGGCCCAGCGAAGGCCGCGTCGGCCACCGCCGCCCCGAGCGCCTCGGCGACGATGGCGGCCTCGACGCCGCCGGCGAGTGGCGTGCCGTCTCCGCCGTCTGCGCGCAGCTCCAGCCAGCCGGCGTCGCGTACCGCCGCGCTGAGCCGCTTCGCCCGAGTGGCGTCGTCGAGGTCGGCGACCGTCGCGGGACCGAGCTCACGAGCGAGCTGGCGAGCCGAGCGTCGCAGCTCCGCCTGCTCGGCCGTGTCCCGCGTGTCCATCAGGCCCGTCGCTTCATCGTCACCCTGAGGTAGAATGTAGTTTCCGATTTTTGAGAGCGCAATACTCGTCTAACATCGGCGTCACCGCGGCAGCCCGCCGCGGCGCCGGCTCAGCAGGAGCGCCGATGACCGCCGCCACGACGCCCGTCGACTTCGACCCCTTCTCGGAGGAGTTCTTCGACGATCCGTACGAGCTGTACGGGCGACTCCGGGACGAGGCGCCCGTGTACCGCAGCGGGCGCTACGGCTTCTACGCGCTGTCGAGGTTCGCCGATGTGCTGGCCGCCCACCGAGATTGGGAGACCTTCTCGAGTGAGCACGGCATCGAGCTCTTCATGCTCCTCAACACCGACGTCGAGGAGGTCAGGCGCTACCGGCAGGTCATCATGATGGATCCTCCGGAGCACGACCGGTTCCGAGCGATCGTCAGCCGCGTCTTCACCCCCCGCGCCGTGAGCGCGCTGGAGCCCATGGTCCGTGAGGTCATCTGCAGCTTCCTCGACCAGCTGGAGGATGCGGCCGAGTTCGACGCCGTTGCCGACTTCGCGGCGCCGTTCCCGATCGAGGTGATCTCTCGGATGCTCGGCGTCCCGGAGGCGGACCGTCAGGCGATCCGTCACCGGATCGACCTCGGTCTCCACCGCGAGCCGGGTCAGCTGGAGCCGAGCGAGGAGAACCAGCGGGCGACACTCGAGAACGGCATGTACTTCCACCGGCTGACCGCGGAGAAGCGGGCGAACCCCGGCGACGACATGCTGTCGCGGCTCACGCAGGTGACGGTCGATCGCGGTGACGGCGCCGAGACCGGCCTCGACGACACCGAGATCACCGGCTTCGCGACGTTGCTCGGTGGTGCCGGCGCCGAAACGGTCACGAAGCTCGTCGGCAACGCGGTCGTGCTCTTCTGGCGGCATCCCGACCAGTGGCAGAAGATCCTCACCGATCAGGGAAAGATCCCGCGCGCCGTCGAGGAGATCCTCCGGTACTGGCCGCCCTCCCAGTACCAGGGTCGGTTCTGTGTCAAGGACCGCACGTTCGAAGGCGGCACGATCCCGGCGGGCCACCCTGTGCTCCTCATCACCGGAGCGGCGACGCGTGACCCACGCGAGTTCGACCGGGCCGACGACTTCAACATCGAGCGCCAGCCCGGCATCACCATCGGCTTCGGCCACGGTGCGCACGCCTGTCTCGGTGCTGCCCTGGCCCGCATGGAGAGCCAGATCGCCATCGAAGAGACAGCAAAGCGCTGGGCGCGGCTCGAGGTCGACGGAGACGGGCTCCGGCGCGTCCACATGGCGAACGTCGCCGGCTACTCGAACGTGCCGGTTCGGGCCGTTCGCTGATCGTCCCCGGTGAGACCGTCACGCGAGGAGCTCTTCGGTCCCGCGGGGACGCCGAGGGTCGCCGTCGTCGGCGCCGGCTTCGGCGGTATCGCCACCGGCGTGAAACTGAAGCAGGCCGGCATCGACACGTTCACGATCTACGAGTCGTCGCTCGGGATCGGTGGCACCTGGTGGGACAACACCTACCCGGGCGCCGAGGTCGACGTGGGCTCACACCTGTACTGCTTCTCCTTCAAGCCGTACGACTGGACCCGCACGCACGCCCGGCAGCGGGAGCTGCAGAAGTACCTCGAAGAGACCGTCGACGAGTTCGGGCTCCGTGGCCACCTTCGGCTCGGCACCGCCGTCGAGTCGGCGACGTGGGACGACAACCGGCACGTTTGGCGTGTCCACCTCGACGACGGAGCCGTTGACGAGTGCAACGCGCTGGTGAGCGCCGTCGGGTTCCTCAACGTGCCGAGCTACCCCGAGTGGCCGGGCCTGGACGACTTCGAGGGACCGAAGTTCCACACTGCGCGGTGGGAGCACCACCACGACTTGACCGGCAAGGTGGTCGCCGTCGTCGGCACGGGGTCCTCGGCCACGCAGGTGGTTCCGGCCATCCAGCCGACCGTCGAGAAGCTGTACGTCTTCCAGCGCGAACCCGGATGGATCCTGCCGAAGGGTGAGCGCGACCTGAGCGACGAGGAGCGTTCGACGTTCGCGCGGGCGTGGCGCCGGACGCGAGAGCGGTGGCGGCTGCGCTACCTCGTCGAGAAGAGCCTCTGGTCCGGGGACCTGGTCCGACCCGGAACCAAGCTGAATCAGGCTCGTGAGCGGGCGTGTCGGCGGTACATCGCGCGCCAGTTCGCCGAGCGTCCCGACTTGCGCGAGGCGGTCACGCCCACATACCCGTACCCGGGGAAACGGCCAGTGCTCGCGAGCACGTTCTATCCCGCGCTCAAGCAGCCCAACGTCGAGCTGGTTCCCCGCGCCGTCGCGTCCGTCACCCGGACCGGCATCGTCGACGCCGACGGCGTGGAGCGAGCCGTCGACGTGATCGTCATGGCGACGGGCTTCACGGCTGCGAACTACTTGGCGCGTCTTCGGGTGGTCGGGCGGGACGGCCAATCCCTCCGCGAGCGCTGGGCGGGCGAGCCGCGCGCCTACCTGGGCATCACGGTGCCCGGCGTCCCGAACTTCTTCATGCTCTACGGGCCGGGCACCAACGGCGGCGAGCTCGTCATGACGCTCGAGAGCCAGGCGGAATACGCCGTGCGCGCCATCAAGCGCATGGTCCGGGAGCGGGTCACCGCCGTCGAGGTCAGGCCCGGCTTCGAAGGTCGGTGGTTCCGCTGGCTCCAGTCGCGGATGGAGGGCACGTCCTGGACCATGAGCGACAACTACTTCCGGTCACCGACCGGCCGAGTCGTGACCCAGTGGCCCTACGGCAACCTGCAATACCGGGTGCTCACGAAAGCCCTCGGGCGGGTGTCGGAGGTCACCCGCCGGCGGGCGTCGGTCACGCAACTCCGCCGCTGACCCGCCGGCAGCCGCCCGCTGGCCGGCGCCGGCCGGAGTTCAGCCCGGCGGCCGAGGCACCAACGTGATCGAGGACACCGTGGCACGGCAGGTCAAGACGGCATCGACCACGCGCAGTAGCTCGGCCACGTCGATGAGGCCGCCGTTCATGTAGCCGCGCTGCTCCCAGAGCGGGTGGACCTCGGCCGCGTAGGTCAAGTCCCAGTCCTTGGGAAACTCCGTGCGTGCATCTCCCTCACCGCCGGCGCAGTCCCCGACCACGAGGCGGGTGAAGCCGACCTGGGGATGCTCGGCGCGCAGCACCTCGACGAGCTTGTCGAGCGCGGCCTTGCTCGTCGTGTAGGCCGCAAGTCCCGGCCAGGGCGGGGTGAGCGAGGCACTCACCGAGGAGAGGTACACCGCGACGCCGCCGGCCTCCTCGAGGTGTGGGAGCGCGGCGGCGGTGGCAAGCGCGGCGCCGACGACATTGGTATCGAAGGCGCGTCGCCAGGTCGCCGCATCGACGCTCTCGACGGCCGCAAGCGGCCCGATCCCGGGCGCGTACACGAGCGCGTCGATGCCGCCGAGCTTCGTGGCCGCCTGCTCGATCGCGGTTCGGCATCGCGATTCGTGAGTGACGTCGCAGGGGATCGAGACCGCGT